>NZ_JAYGHM010000034.1:0-12316 GCF_034931125.1 Rivularia sp. UHCC 0363
CTACCGGACAATTCGCGAACATTACCAGACAATTCGCGAGCTTTTCCGCTCCCGCTACCTCGACTCCGCAGAACTTATGTGGTCAAGTATTAGTAGTCGATTGGATTGATTCTGACGGATCTCGCATATCTACCTTGTTGCAAACCCTTCACCCCTAACTTGATTAATTAAACCTCACGGCTTCTTCAACTTCTGTCAAATGGGAAGTATCACCTTTTAGCTCCAATAACCATTTTGGTTCTTTACGAACAACTTTTACTAAGCTACATAAAGACGCTTTGACTTCATCTATTGCTATATCTCCTACTAACCCCATTGCCGCTCCTAGTACGGATGCACCATGTCCGACTAATAAAATATCTTGGGGGGAGTATTCTAAAGCCAAACATCTAGCAGTTTGGGCGGAACGTTGACGCATTCTGTGTCGAGTTTCGGGATATTTGGCTGCTATTTTTGATGTATAGCTAAGGTCAATGTGAGGATATAATTGCGCTAATTTTCGAGATGAAAGTCTTTTTGGTTCTTCAGTCATCCAATCGGGATTTAACCATTCACTCAATCCCGTTTCCAACTTGATCGGTAAATCAAGAACCGACGCGATCGCACTTGCTGTTTGTACGGTACGCAAAAATGGAGAAGCGAAAATTTGAGTAATTTTTTCTTTTCTAAGCCGATTTGCTAACTGCTGTGCCTGTACCATACCATCATCTGATAGCGGTGGGTCATAACGTCTTTCGGCTGTTAAAAACCAATCGGGGTTTACAAAGTCAAGACGATTTGCGTGTCTGGCTATCCAGATGATTTGCGACATATAAAAGCTGAAATTGATGCAGAATTAATATTATTACATCAATTGTAATACTTTGTAATATTCTTTGGACGGGGTTTTGTAAGTGGCGATCGGATTTACGCAAAATCAGAATAATTGCGTAATTTATCAAAGGAATTAAAGTTCAATTGTACTAATAACCATACCCATTATTCGGATACTGTACGGGAGTTTGCTGAGAATAAGGCGAATTAAACTGCTGTACGTTTGGTTGTGGAAAATTTGTTCCAGCGTTAATTGGTGAACTATAAGTATTCGGAGTAACTGTTGGGTTATTTCTATTATTCAATCTGTTGTAAATATTATTAATTCTTGTTTGTATTTCTGGACTATATCTATTGCCAGTTATTAGAGTATTGTTATTGCTATAGGGCTGTACTTGGTTGTTTAAATTTGGTTGATTGTAGTTATTTGTAGGTAGCTGATTGTTATAGTTGCTGTAGGAATTTTGTTGATTATAGTTATTTAAATACTGATTATTATTAAAGTCATAGGGTTGATTGTAATTGTTGTCAGGATACTGTATTTGATTATTATTAAAGTTGCTATAGGGATTTTGTGGTTGAGTATTTAAAGGTTGGTTGAAAACAGTAGTATCAACAAGGGGATTACTCGGATTTTGACGCAATCCTTGATTTATGGGTGATGTCGGTAAGGTTAAATTATTAGTTGAAGTTGCTGCGGTGGAATTTCCTTGACTTTGGTTATTTGGTCGATCAATTGCTGTTTTTAAAGCACTTTCGGAAGCCACATTCTGATTTGAATTATTATTTATGCCATTCGATGAAGTTTGCGGTACTTGCAAGGAAGAGAATGGAGAGATATTATTTGCGATCGCAGGCTGTTCGTTACTACCATTAAACTTTAATAAATTTTCAGCTTGAGCTAAAAAAGGATTTTGCGCTGATGGTGATAAGGTATTAGTTGTTGCCGATTGAGTATTTGATTTAATTTCGTTTGCGGTTTCACTCTTTTGTGCTAAATCTAATATTTTTGTGAGTTGCTCTTGGTTTTGTTTTTTTAATTTATCCCTCTCTTTTATATTTGTAGTTATGGGTATTTGAGCTTGCTGTTGGTCGTAATTAATTATTGATAAATTATCGATATCAGCAGCGATCGCTTTATCTTCTTCCGACAGTGGAGATTGATTTGATGATGTGGATGGAAGTTGATTATCAGTAAATTTTAAAAAGTCTGGATTTGTCCAATATTCTTTAATTACAAATCCCACAGTAGTTAAAAAAACCGCTGCAATCAGAAAACTAGGACGGGTTAAAACCGATAATCTAGCTTTGAGGTAACGTAAGCGAGGGGAAGTATAGCGTGACATGAGCAAAACCTGAAAGAATTATCTTAAGTTAACTTAGATTATTCCTTTATTTTAACGGTTTCTAATCCGAATTCCGGAAACATTCCAATTTTGAACCCCAAATTCTGTATAAAAATACAGTTTATTGATGATGATTTCATATTGACGAAGACGCAGCACTGCTACGTCTCTACAAGGGTTTTGCATTTTGGACAAAATTTATTTATTCTACACCTTTAAGTATTAACAGATTGCTGTCGCATTCTTTCAGGACTACCCGTAGGAATAGATGCAATCAATTTTTGAGTATATTCTTGTTTTGGTTCGCGGTAAATTTGTTGTGCGTTACCACTTTCGACTATTTCACCCCGATTCATCACTAAAATTCTATCGCTGATAAATTTGACGACGCTCAAATCGTGGGAAATAAAAATATAGGTTAATCCAAATTCATCCTGCAATTCTTTAAGAAGATTCAATACTTGCGCTTGTACCGATACATCTAAAGCGGAAACCGATTCATCGCAAATGATAAACTTGGGATTTAAAGCTAAGGAACGTGCAATACAAACCCGCTGACGTTGACCCCCAGAAAATTGATGCGGATAGCGGTTCATTGCATCAGCACTCAATCCGACTCTTTCTAATAAATATATAGCCCGTTGCTGCCGTTCTTTTTTATTCTTACCAATGGAGTGAATTACCAACGGTTCCATCACCGCTTCTCCTACCTTCATCCGCGAATCTAAAGCGCTAAACGGATTTTGGAAGACGATCTGCATTTCTCGACGCAGTTTTTGTAACGTATTCCCTCTGAGTTTGGTGATGTCTCTTCCTTCAAAAATTATTTCACCGCTTAAAGGTTCTACCAATCGCAGTAAACTTCTACCCAGAGTTGTTTTACCGCAACCCGATTCTCCCACCAATCCCAAGGTTTCCCCTTTTCTAACCTCAAAAGAAACGTTATCTACAGCCATAAAATGGCGTTTAGTACCACCAAACATTCCTTTGATGGGATAACCTACTTTCAAATTACGGATTTGTAAAAGCGGCTGTTGTTTTTCTAATATTGCTAATCTTTGAGCAATTTCTGCGGAAGTTACTTCTGGGGGTTGTACTGGTTGCTTGGCTTGAATTATTACATCTCCGCTAGCTGTTTCTTCTACGTTCATGTAGTCGGAAACTGTCAGCAATTTTTGAGGATGACGGTCTAAACTGGGACGACAAGCGAGCAAACCTTTGGTATAAGGATGTTCTGGATTTGTAAATATTTGTGCTGCGTTACCTTGCTCGACGACTTTTCCTTTGTACATCACCGCCACTCGATCCGCAATTTCCGCGATTAATCCCAAATCGTGGGTAATAAAAATCATTGCCATGTCGCGCTTTCGCTGTAATTCTGCTAGCAAATCGATTATCGTCGCTTGTACCGTTACATCTAAAGCGGTGGTAGGTTCGTCAGCAATTAGCAGCAATGGATTACAGGAAATTGCCATTGCAATCATTACCCGTTGTAATTGTCCCCCAGAAAGTTGATGGGGAAAGCGTTGTAATATTGCTTCTTTATGTTGTTTAACTAGCTGCGGAAGCTGTTGTTCATCTATATTCGGTGAAGTTTCAATTAAATTTTGACGAATTTGCTCGTCACTGGGAAGAAGTTTTACTTCCTGCAAACTATCGATCGCTTTTTGACGTGCTTCTGTTTGAGAAATATTCTGATGTCGTAAAATTGCTTCTGTTAGCTGAAAACCAATGTTGTAAACCGGGTTGAGCGAAGTCATTGGCTCTTGAAAAATCATCGCAATATCACCACCCCGGTAAAGTTGTAGCTCCTTTGCTGGTAGCTGCACTAAGTTCAGCGCTTCCCCATTTTCTTGGGGACGAAACCAAATTTCACCGCCACTAATTTTACCAGGATTCTGCAATAAACCCATGACAGCTAGGGATGTGACAGATTTACCGCTCCCCGACTCCCCTACTATCCCTAAAGTCTCTCCTCTATGCAATTGAAAAGAGATTCCATTTACTGCTTTGACAACTTTGCCATCATCGGAGAATTCAACTTGCAGGTTACGAACGTCTAAGACTGTTTCTCTCATGGAAGTCGGGGGTAGATTCTTAACTTTAATTTAACTGGATTTTAACAGGAGCTTGGGATTTATCAGTAGTAACTAAGTATTTTTTTGAATTTTTAGATTAAAAGTGACTGAATTATACCCGATTTCATCTTCTGGAGGTGGCAAGGGAGTAGGGATGTACCTCATTTACGTGGCATTCTGCTGTATATATTTATTTTCAAGTTCTTTGCTTTGATTTCCAGACTCAGCCTCAGTATATTCAGATGAAGACCAAATATTATATATAGGTTATAGCAAATGTTGCAATGGATACGGTAGCCAATATAACGAATGTTCGTTTTGTGAAATTTAGGTAAAGTATGTACGGAAGATTATTTTTACGCTATTTAGAAATAAAGACGTTGCACTGCAACGTCTCTACATCGCGCAACACCTAAAATGGGATATCATCTTCAGGGATTTCTTCTTCCACTATCGCCCGATAGGTACTAGGCTCATAGTTACTCGGTTCGTATGTTGCTTGGGGTAAGGGTTCCGGTTGCGGAATACTTTTAGGGGGTGGGGTATTAACTTTATTTTTTGGGGGAGCAGTTACAGCTACAGATGCTTGGGGAGTCTCTACAGCAATTTCTTGCGGTTGTGTTTGCATGAAATTGATGTCAAAACCTGCTCCTAAATGCTGAATCTGCTGAACTGTCATTTCCGCACGTTTCTCTTTGAAACCTTCGGGACGTTCGATGGTATTCATGGTTAAACGTCCGATCAAAATTACGCGATCGCCAATATGGTAGTTTTGTTGAATTTCTTTGGCTAAGTTACCAAAACCTACGACTTTTAAGTTTGCTGGTGGATCGTTTTCTCGCAACCCCCCAAATTGGACTAGCATTTCCGTAATTTCTAATTGATTATCTGCTTTGTAACGCAGTTCGGGTTCTTGAATAATTTCTGCCATCAATACACAACTGTTCATAAAGACCTCACGGGAAGTGGGAAACTCAGCGTCTTTAGACCTGAGAGGAAAGCGACACGGGTGGTTTTAACCACCGTGGTAATTAAACCAGTTGAACGTTTTATCAAAAACACTTTATTTTTGCTAAAATATCTACATTAATCAAATATTGGTAAGTCACAAACAAGAAATAAAAATCAATTAAGCAGGTTGACGTTGAAAATTGTAATTAGGACAAGGGAGTAGGGAGTAGGCAATAGGCAGTAGAAGTAAGCCTTTTAACCCAATTTACATTTTGTTACATAATTCGGTTTGTTTGTGCCAACTTACTTATTAAATTTAAATTATGCATGCCGTAATGACTACCATTTATGTTTAATTTTTGTTTGTTTTCAAACTTTCTTAATAATAAATTACTACCTGCTCCCTCAACTCCGGTATCTTCGAGCGGGACAGGATTAATTAATCTTCAGACGCAATCTATTTATATGATAAAAGCCAAGCTAAAGTTACGAACAGATACCATTAACAATTCGGTAACTTTGCCTGACAGATGATTCTGCAATTAGCAGTACTATTGTACCATATTAGAAAGGCATTGCAGTAGCTATTTTTAACTTGTAGCAATACTGGCTCAATGGAAAACTGCTAATATGATACTGCTTTCGTAGATATCACCATACCAAGTAAATGTTTGGATATTACATAGAACAATCTAAGCTAGATTTGCAAGCTCGCAACCCTAACGGTAAGCCTCAAGGATTTAATACAAGTATTAAAGGATTCAATACAAGGGAAGAAGCGCAACAAGCTTTGGGAGAAGCAGAAAAAGAAGCTAGAGAAGCTGGATTCCGAGTTATTGATAGCAGAGTTTATGAATACGATTAATTAACAGGACTTCAACGCTGCTTTGTCAACCCGATCTTGGTAATCTATAAATAAAATCGGCAGATAAAACCCCGATCAATTTCTTTTCTTGCAGCGATTATAGCTTCTTGAGACGATTTACATCCAACTTCGTCAACGCACATCAATTCATAGCCTTTCCATATCCGATATCCCCATTGTTTATCCAACGTTTCATGAGAATGATGATACGCCTGTATTACGTAACCTTTATACTTTGTTAATTCCTTAGTGCTATACATAAAGTGTCTTCACAAATATATCTGTCTGCGCGGACACCCCTACATTCCCGTTAGGCTGACGTATTATTATATACCGTTTATTAAAAGTTTACATATATATATTGAGTGTAAAAGACTGATAAAGAAAGATTCAGAAAGCACAAAGAAAAGGAAACCCGTTCAGATAATACTAATAAATTGTTTTTTAGCAACTGTAAAATTACTGAGTTGCGAATAATCTGATTAATCGTATTAATACTTAATATAAGTTTATTTACTTTCTTTTCACAAATCTAAGCTGTATTATTAGCGCAAAACATTCTGCTCGACGGGGTGTAAGTGTTAATAATCAAAAAGTATCGCTATGGTCAGGACTCGTGACGCAAGTTGTTTTAGAAAACGTTTACAAGAGTTTTCCGAGCCGCAGAGGTGAAGATAGTGCTTTGAGTAACTGGCATCGTAGTAGTAGTGTGAATGTACTGCGGCGAATTAGTCTCACGGTCAAAGATGGCGAATTTATGGTGTTGGTAGGACCTTCTGGCTGTGGAAAAACTACTTTGCTACGGTTAATTGCAGGTTTAGAAGATGTTACCGGGGGTAATATCTTGGTAGGAAACCGTCTTGTAAACGACCTTTCTGCTTCTCAAAGAAACATTGCGATGGTGTTTCAAAATTATGCTCTTTATCCCCACATGACGGTTTATGACAACATTGCTTTTGGGTTGAGACTGCAAGAAGCAGGGAGAAGAGATGGTGAGACCACTCGCGTGCGGAGGTTCCCTCCGTTGAGCGAAGTGGGGAACCCGTTCGCGAAGCGTCTCCGTAAGGAGAAGGGGGAGAGGGGGAGAGGGGGAGATGGGGGGAACGTAAAAGGAAGAGCAATCAAAATAGCAGAAAATTTATTAGTAGCGGTGACAAGAAAGTTACCGAAAGGATTGAGATACGTTTCCGAAAGAGAGAATTTAGTACACGAAAAAGTAATTAATGTCGCGCAATTACTGGAAATTGAAGAGTTATTAAATAGATATCCCAAAGAATTATCGGGGGGACAAAAACAGCGAGTTGCATTAGGACGTGCGATCGCTCGAAATCCGCAAGTATTTTTGATGGATGAACCGCTTTCTAACTTAGATGCAAAACTGAGGACACAAACCCGTGCTGAGATAGTCAAATTGCAGCGTCAGCTAGGAATAACCACAATTTACGTGACCCACGACCAAACAGAAGCAATGACAATGGGCGATCGCGTCGCAATTTTAGATCGCGGTCAAATAATCCAGGTTGCTCCTCCCCTAGAAATTTACAATCGTCCCGCAAATCGTTTTGTAGCAGAATTTATCGGCTCACCACCAATGAATTTTATTACTGTCAAATTTCAGTCACCTTGTTTGATAACCAAAGGTGATTTTCGCTTAACTTTATCAGAAAACTGGGGTAATGCCCTACGGAAATATAGTGGACGAACCCTAACATTAGGAGTTCGTCCAGAACACTGGAATATAAGTTTACCTGCAACTAAGAATTTACCCGCACAAGTAGAATGGACGGAAAACCTCGGTAACGATAGTTATTTAGCAGTAAAACTGATTGAAACAAGCTTTCAGAAAGAATACTTAGCAGCCGATTTGTTACAGGTAAGAGTTCCACCAGAAAAATTGGTAAGAACGGGAGAAAAAGTATGGTTGTCCCTAAATCCAGAAAAAATTCACTTTTTCGATCCAGAAACCGAATTAGCCATACTTCCTAAAAGTAACTCCCCGTCTTTACCGTTTGAATAATGGGAATTTCGGATTAGGAGTTAGGAGTTAGGAGTTAGGAGTTAGGAGTTAGGAGTTAAGAATTAAGAATTAAGAATTAATATTCCCCTTGTACCCTTGTACCCTTGTCCCCTTGTCCCCTTGTCCCCTTGTCCCTAAACTTCCACTACCACTTCTTGCTCGGTTTCGACAAACTCTTGAACGCGAGCGCGGTATTTTCTTAGGGATTCATCGACCCATTCGCGATCGTTGCCGTTAACATATAGATGTACTAATGGTTCGCTAGCGTCTGGTAGAACTAGTACCCAACTATCGTCGTAGGGCTGACAAATTTTCACCCCATCAATTAATTCCAGTTGTTCTGGGGGATGAGTTTCTACTAAGTGCCGCATTAATGCACCTTTGACCGTCCAAGGACAGCGGGTTGTGTAAGTTTTATGAATTACGCGGGGTAATTCGGAACGTACTGTGGTAAGGGAACGTTCTTGAATTGTGAGCATTTCAATCAGTTTGGCAATACAGAACATTGCATCAAATCCGGGATGCAGTTGTGGCACAATAAAGCCGGTCTCTCCACTACCACCCAAAACTACATTAGGATTCTTTTGACAAGCTTCCATTAATGCTGTGGGATTTGCTTTGGTGCGAATTACTTTACCATCATGACGACGGGCAATTTGCTCTACAGCGCTAGAAGAATGCACTGGTACTACTACACTTCCCCTGGGGTGAGCAGTTAACATCATGTCTACCATCAAGGCTGTGAGCATTTCCCCGCGAATGGGAATACCGGATTCATCAACTAGTATCAGTTGTTCGCCGTTTGCCGTGACCTGTACGCCAAAGTTCGCTTTGAGGGCTTCGACTACATGACCTAACTGGGTCAGCAAGGCTTCCAGATCGGTTTCTGAACTGGCAAGTTTATTTAAACTGGCATTGAGTACCACCGCATCAGCACCAAATTTATCTAACATCTGCGGTAATACAGCCCCAGATACTCCATAAACGTAATCAATTACGACTTTTGCCCGACTGTGACGAATGGTATCGATATTTATGAGATTTTCAAAAGCGTTGCAGTAACGGTCAGCTAACTGACTGGGATAGGCAACATTACCAATTTCGTGAATTTGCGCCCGTCGCATATCTTCTTTAAAATATGCACCTTCGATTTTCTTTTCTTTGGCTTTAGGAATATTGATTCCCTTAGCATCAAGAAATTCAATCAAGATATAGTCGGGACGGTTGGGATGGATACGGACGTGAATACCGCCAGCTACGCCCATATTAGGGATGATGGTACGGGCGATCGGTAAAGCCGTTGCATCTAGGTTTTGAATTTCGATGCCTACAGACATTAAACCAGCAATCAATGAGCGAGTTACCATCCGGGATATATTCCGCTGGTCGCGAGACACCGTAACTTGGCAACCTGGTTTTAAAGTGGAACCATAAGCAGCACCCAACTTAACTGCAAATTCTGGAGTAACATCAATATTTGCTGACCCTTGAACACCCCGCTGTCCAAATAAATTACGTTGGGCAATGTTACCCCAAATCAAATTTATATTTAAAATCGCGCCCGACTCAATCTTTTTACTGGGCCATACGCGCACACCGGGGCTAATTTGAGCTTCTTCTCCCACCGTGGACAGCGAACCAACTACCGCTGCTTCCAGGACATGAGCGCGACGATCTACACGAGTACCGCGAGAAATTACGCAGGCACTTAACTGAGCTTCATCACCAACTATTGCTCCGTTCCAGACTATTGGGCGCTTCAAATTGGCATCGGCACCAATGGTAACGTTGTCTCCAATCACGGTTCCTGCTTCGATGTGGACTCTATGACCGATACGACAGTTATCGCCAATTAATGCTGGTGTTTCAATTACCGCTGAAGACTCGATGTGAGTATTTTGACCAACCCATAAACCGGAGGAAATTTCCTTATAGGGAAAATCAGCTTTAACTTTGCGGTTGAGAACATCATACTGAGCTTCGCGGTAAGCATCTAAATGTCCGACATCGCACCAGTAACCGGAAGCAACATAGCCAAACATCGGCTCGTCTTTTTCGAGAAGTAGCGGGAATAACTCTTTGGAAAAGTCCGATTCTTGGTTCGCGGGCAGATATTCCAAAACTTCAGGTTCTAGAATATAAGCGCCGGTATTTACGGTATCGGAAAAAATTTCGCTAGTGGAAGGTTTTTCTAAAAAGCGTTTGATGCGTCCTTCTTCATCGGTAATGACTACCCCAAATTCAATGGGATTAGGAACGCGGGTCAAAATTAAAGTGGCTTTGGATTTTTTTTCTTTGTGATATTTAATTGCTGCTGTCAGGTCAAAATCAGTGATACTATCTCCGCTGATCACCAAAAACGTATCATCTAGAAGCTCAGCAATGTTCTTTACGCAACCTGCCGTACCTAAAGGCTGGTCTTCTTCCACAGCGTAGGTCATCTGTACGCCAAAATCGCTACCATCTTGGAAGTAGTCTCGCATCGTATCTGGCAAATAATGCAAGGTCGCAATAATTTCTGTAATGTCGTGCCGTTTGAGAAGATTGATGATATGTTCGGCAATTGGTCGATTGAGGATAGGCACCATTGGTTTGGGTAGGTCGCAAGTTAACGGACGAAGCCGCGTCCCGGAACCTCCAGCCATAAGTACTGCTCGCATAAATCCTCCATTTCATTGGTTTCTAACAGTCGTCATGTTACTAGTATTGAATTGAAGTACTGGGTTGTGAAATAATAGAAATCAAGAATTAGCAATCGGTTACTTGGATAGAATTCTAGCCCTCAATTAATAGTCTTTCATCGCCAGTCAATGCAATCAACTTTTCAATACTTGATAAATAAAGCTATATGGTTCTGTATCTAGTTTCCTAGGTCTCCTGAAATTTGAGGAACTTCCTCAAGATGCATATAGTCACAATTAAATTATCTATAAAATCGGCGCATCTTAACCAAAAAAAGATATTAAGCGTTTGGTTCAAGTTGCTAAGATGTCGTATTTGCAGCGCGAGTTAACCATATATTGCGAACATCTTCTGACATTGGGAGTAATTTAAGAAATTCTTGCACCGATTCTAATTTCCATTCTAAGGGTGCATGAGACGATATTTGAATTTCACTTACATTCATAGCATAACGAATAATTGCCTCGCATAGTGCCGCAGCTTCGATAATTGGCTGTGAATCAAGCCAAACTGGAAAAATACGGGCTTCAAAGGTCAGTTTATCGGGGATGGGATGAATTAAGTTTTTGAGGTTAAAGTCGCAATATTTTGTCAATTCAAGTTTAGCTACTCGCAATCGAGCTTCTTTCCACGGTAATTCCCGAAAGTCGGATTCGTTAACTAATTTTAATAAGGCTAAATCCCAACTTCCCAAGCGTCTGCATTTGGGGTTAGTTCCTACTAATCTTTTCAGGTTTTCTCCATGTGTGTGGAAAATATTGACTAAATTAGTAAATACATTTGCAGAACATAATGGTTTTGCATCAAAGTGGATGTGAGTTGCACCTTCAACGGGAGCAGTAAAACCAAGTAGACGCGCTGTTTTTAAAAGGACTTCTAAATTTTCCAGATGATTTGTATCGATAGGTGCTGAAATTAGCTCGCAGGGACGTTCTCGCTCTCCTGGTAACGGTGCTGCGATCGCCACGGGATTTCCAGTACGATCGGCAACACGCACCATTCCTTCTACTCCTTCTTCTACACGAGTCCCAAATAAATCGGCGATCGGGTGAAGAACTTCGGCTTGATTTTTTTCAGCGTTTGCTTGACGAGTGATTAATTCTAAAAAACGAGTATCGTCGCTAACAATTCTATACCATCCCGGTTTCGGTAGTTGCGACTTATTTAAATCATCTTGCAGAGTTAAATCATCAACGCATTTGGCAATTAAATTTCCTTGTCGATCTATAACTTCAAAACCCAAAGTTAGATTATGAAATAAAGGCTTTCCCGGAACAAGACTTAGTTCGGATTGAGGATAAAATATCCGACGCATCAGACCATTGTTTGCTAGTGCGATCGAATCTGCTAAATCTTTTCTACTTAATCCGAGTGGTGCTAATAATTCAATTTCACAACCAATTTTCCAATTTAATGTTGACATATAAGTTTTTAATTGTAAGTAATTATAATTAGATATAAAAATAGGCAGGCTAAAAGCCCACCACTAGATATAGCGGTTTTCACTTGGGTAAAATCCAGACTAAACCTCACCGAGTAAAATTTTAAGGTCTGAGCAAGACGG
>NZ_JAYGHM010000034.1:12415-15005 GCF_034931125.1 Rivularia sp. UHCC 0363
CCCCGTCCTGTCGGACACCCCTCTCCTTACTAAGGAGAGGGGAAGGGGGTGAGGTCTAATTTATCTTGAGTTTTAATAACTAGATATTTTATCTTTGAGTTTGTTGCAAAGCTTGTTCAATTACCTGTTGTTGACCTAAAATTAGATTTTTCTCAATCCTTATTTTTGCATCATAAGGAGAAGATTCACCCCAGAGAGTAGCCAGCTTTTCAGCATCATTGTAGTTATATTTGGAATCGCTATACAGTTGCAAAGCAGGATTAGAACCCTGCACTTTTTGCAACCCTTGAATCCTTGCATCTACAAGGAACTGTTCGAGGATAGCAACATCAGATTTACCCCAGATAATTTTTCTACCCATTCTAGCTTTTGCTTCAGATACAGATTGTCCCCAGTAATCTGCAAGTACACGAGCATCCCAGTAATCATATTTGCTACTAAAAAAGGCTTTTAGTTCTTTATCTTGAACTTGTTTTGCTGATGCTTTGATAAAGTTGTTTTGCTGAACGCTCAAAGATTTTTGAGGTGAAGTTTGATTGGTTATCTGAGCATTAACATTACTGATAGTGCTAGCGGAACTTAAAAACAAACCTAAAGATAATAATAATATTTTCATATTGGACTTCATGATTTCTGTCTCCTAATTTATAAATTTTGGATATTCGTTTTTTTGGTGTTTAAGAACTCAATATAACTAAAAGCTAGATTGAATGTTTAAACTTACTTACTATTTGTTGAATACATTTTTAGACCATATGTTTCCGGATAATTACAGAAACATTTTTTTGTATTAAAAGCTTTAGCCATTTTTTGCCAAGTATAGCAATCCGAATTGATATATAAGGAAATATGTAGATTATACGTTAAGATTGCAAGTTAAATTTGATTCAGCCCTGGCGACTCCCCTCAACGGTCGTGTTCCTCCGCACGGGGGTAGATTCACCGCCTGCACGGGTTATTATAGTAGCGGTTTAAACTGCCAGCTTCTTTATAAAATTCTTACGAATCATTTAGGATTGCTATATATAGAGAACTAAATCTCTTACTAACAACCATTACAAACAGAACTAAATTCATCAATGCAAGCAGAGCATACTATATAAAAAATAAGCTACTTTCAGAATAAAAAAAGCAGGAATATTTCGTAATTTATTTCTATGAATATTTGTTTAATATAGGAAATATACTTATAAAATCTGCAAATTAAGATTTTAAATCTTGCTGTATCCATTCCAAATGTTTTGGTAACAACTGTGCTAAATCATACTTTTGTAAAATAGTTTCTCGCGCTTGCTCTCGAATTGAAGACATTTTATGCGGATGGTTTAGTACTTCTTCTACACGACTGCATATTTCTTGTGGTGAAAAGAAATCTACTAGTAAACCGTTGACACCATCTTCAATTACTTCAGTCACAGGTGCGGTATTTGAAGCGACTATTAAGCAACCTGTAGATAAAGCTTCCAACATTGACCAAGATAAAACAAAAGGACGGGTTAAATAAATGTGAACTGAGGAAGCTTGCAATACTTGCAGATATTCACCATAAGGCAGCAAACCTGTAAAATGAACTCTTGTTAAATCGAGGGGTACTTTTTCAAGCATCAACTGTTTGTAAGTTTGACCGTCGGGAAGCTGCTTCCCATAAGCAACTCTATCTTCTCCAACAATTACTACATGACAATTCGGTCGTTTCTGCTGGAGTAATGCAACAGTTTCGATAAACTGCGGAAAACCTCGATAAGGTTCCATACCCCTTGCAACATAAGTAATAATTTCTTCTACATTAGATAAGTCGAGATTAATTCGTGGTAAAACTAATTTTGCTTCCGGCTTTGGTTGAAAATAATTTGTATCAATCCCATCATGAGATACAGTAATTTTACTATGATATTCTAAGGGGAACTGCTGACGTTGCCAATTAGTCGGAGACATACCGCGATCGCAACTGTATAAGTCAATCAAAATGGGAGCATTCTTGATCCGGATTCGAGCTTCATCATCGGGAGTTAAGGGGTCTACGGGGTCAAAATCAGCATCCGTTCCATGTGCATGATAAAACCATTCAAAATAACAAAGTAAAGTAGCTTGCGGAAAAGCATCTTTGATAAATAACGTCGGGCCCCAACCAGAATGACCGTAAACTATATCTGGAATAAAACCTTTTTGCTTTAACTCTTCGGCTAAACGGTAAACTGCTTGTCCTTGAAGCACGGCTTTTTCTAAAGGTCTGACATAATGGTGAGTTTCAGGACAAACTTCTCGACTAGAACCATAAATAGCTTTTATAACTCCAGGTAGAGAACCTTCACGACGAGTAGTAGCGAAAACAACTTGATTATTTGGATTTTGCGCTAAAGCTACAGCTAAGTGACGAAACTGAGCCGGGAAATTTGAGTGTAAAAATAAAATACGCATATTCAGTTATCAATTATCAGTTAACAGTGACCAGCGATCGGTTTACTGGTGATAATTGTAATTTAATATATAGCAGGTTTCGTTTAAATGTAGTACATTCGGACGGGCTAGGAAGCCCCGCCTTAAGCTGTTACGCACTTAATTTGTATAATACTAGCGAGCAAGATGTATG
>NZ_JAYGHM010000034.1:15086-23720 GCF_034931125.1 Rivularia sp. UHCC 0363
AATATATGATTTAGATGCTTTTTAGCTTAAGGAGCAAGATGCTCCTACTACAAAGTTTTGATAACTCCTATTTCTCCTTGTCCCCTTGTCTCCCCATCTCCCATCACTCCTCCATTTCCATATCCTCCTCATCCGGTTCCAAATCTTCATCAGTAAGTGTTTGCTGGGGTATTGCTGCAATAATCGCGTCTATCACTTTGGAAACCTGGACAATTTCTATATCTAATTCGGGAAATTTCTGTCCTTTGGGGACGATCGCTCGTTTAAATCCTAACTTCGCTGCTTCTTTTAACCTTAATTCCATTTGGGATACCGATCGCACTTGTCCCCCTAAACCGACTTCACCAATTAATACGGTACCGGAATCTACGATTCGATCTCGGAAACTAGCAACAATCGCGATCGCAATTCCCAAATCGACTGCTGGTTCTTCTACATTTAATCCCCCTGCGGAAGCAACGTAGGAATCTAACTTGGACATGGGAATCCCGACTCGTTTTTCTAATACTGCCAAAATTTGCACCAAACGACTGTAATCTACTCCGGTGGTGGAACGACGGGGAGAAGAGTAACTAGTCGGACTTACCAAAGCTTGCAATTCCACAACAATGGGACGAGTACCTTCGCAAGCTACCACAATCGCAGTACCGGGTGCTGGGTCATCGCGACTACCTAAAAATAATTCACTGGGGTTGGGAACTTCCCGCAATCCGTTCGCAACCATTTCAAAGATACCAATTTCATGGGTCGCACCAAAACGGTTTTTTACGGTTCTCAATAAGCGATGGGAAGCAAATCTGTCTCCTTCAAAATACAGCACGGTATCAACCAAGTGTTCCAGAACTTTCGGACCTGCGATCGCGCCTTCTTTAGTGACGTGTCCTACGATTAACATGGTAATGTCTTCATGTTTTGCCACTTTCATCAAAGCCGCAGTACATTCTCGTACCTGTGCTACCGAACCTGGTGCAGAAGTTAAGGCTGGGAAAAACACCGTTTGAATACTATCAATTACCGCTAAATTTGGTCTGAGAGATTCAATTTCCTTGAGAATTTCTTCTAAATCGGTTTCGGGTAAGATATATAAATCACTTTCAACCTTAACCGATTTTCCGTTTTGTTCGCTTACTTCTGTCTCTGGTGCTACCGTAACCTTGCCATTACCATTTATTTCTTGACTCAGTTCCTCAGCAACACCCAAACGCGAACCCCTTAACTTAACTTGTTGTCCGGATTCTTCCCCCGATATATAAAGAACGCGATATTGTTGAGACAATGAATTTGATACTTGTAATAGCAAAGTAGATTTACCGATGCCTGGATCGCCACCAATTAACACCATAGAACCTGGAACTACCCCACCACCTAACACCCGGTCTAACTCTCCATAGCCAGAACTCCAGCGTTCAACTTGGCGATCGCTAATCTGGTCTAACCTTAAAGAAGCTCGCGGTTTAGCTGGTTTGCCACCAGCAGTTTTCTTCTTACTCATCTGAGCGTGCCAAGCACCCACACCACGAGAAGATACATCGGTAGAGTTTTGTACCGCAACTTCCTCTTCTAAAGAGTTATAGGTTCCGCAAGCCGGACACTTACCAAACCATTGAGGAGTTTCTCCGCCACATTGAGAGCAAACGTAATAGGTTTTTGGCTTTGCCATTCTTAATATTATTAAATAAACTTAAATATTCTTAATTTTCTTTTAAATTGTTGAGCGAAGCAAAATCGAATAATAGTAATAAGTTCAAGGTTTTCACGAATAAATAATTGGAATGATATCTTAATAATATGGTACTAAAAATTAATCTAGAAAAACTTTAGTTAAGGAGCGTTGAGATTGGAAAACCATAAAGAAAAAATCCTGGTAGTAGACGACGAAGCCAGCATTCGCCGGATTTTAGAAACGCGGCTTTCAATGATTGGCTACGATGTGGTCACGGCTGGTGATGGGGAAGAAGCTTTAGATACCTTCCGCAAAACAATTCCTGACTTAGTAGTTCTAGATGTAATGATGCCCAAGCTAGATGGTTACGGTGTCTGTCAAGAATTACGCAAGGAATCTGATGTCCCTATTATTATGCTAACAGCTTTGGGAGATGTCGCAGACAGAATTACTGGCTTAGAACTCGGTGCTGATGACTATGTAGTAAAACCATTTTCCCCCAAAGAACTAGAAGCTCGCATTCGTTCGGTATTGCGACGAGTAGACAAAACTGGTGGTTCTGGGATTCCCAGTTCTGGAGTAATACACGTAAGTACGATTAAAATCGACACAAATAAGCGTCAAGTTTATAAAGGTGACGAACGCATTCGCTTAACGGGAATGGAATTTAATTTACTAGAACTTTTAGTAAGTCGTTCGGGAGAAGCTTTTTCCCGGTCGGAAATTTTGCAAGAGGTGTGGGGATATACACCAGAACGTCATGTAGACACCCGCGTGGTAGATGTACATATCTCCCGTTTGCGAGCCAAATTAGAAGATGACCCTTCAAATCCAGAATTAATACTTACCGCAAGAGGTACGGGATATTTGTTTCAACGCATAATTGAACCAGGGGAAGAATAGGAAATTACAGTGAGGAGTTAGGAGTTAAGAGTGAGGAGTTAGCAGTTAAATGCAATACGGTGCTTTTCGTGGAATTTATAGTGACGCTAAACAATTTCGCAAAAAATGCAGCATAGAAGCAAGCTCCGCATGAATTTTAGACTTGAGATTAAACGAGCCTTAAAGTTTAACCAAGAAAACAATCCAAAATCTAAAATCTAAAATTGAACTGAATTAACTCATAACTACATCAAAATGGCTAATCGAGATCCTAATCGCTTTTATCGGCGTCTACCTATCATTGTAGGTGGGCTAGGCGCTGTACTTTTGTTTATTAACCGTTTGCGATCGTCAGAATTAACTGATTCTCAAACTCGTGCTGATGTACTTGGTGTAATTTTAAGTGCAGTTTTAATCTTAACGGGTTTAATTTGGCAGCAGGTACAGCCGCGAACTCCCGATAGCGTAAAGCTTATAGGTGAAGAAGGCTTTTTTCTCGCTCCAGATTTGCCCTCAGATGTAAAAACAGAATTGGCTTGGGCATCTCATTTATTATTAACTAATACCGTAACTCGTTGCGTGGTAGTTTACTATCAAAACAAAGTTTTATTGCGTCGAGGAATTCTAGGAGAGAAATCAGTTGTTACACCAGGAGCAATATTAAAGCGAGTTTTAGAAAAATATCAGCCAGTTTATTTAGTAGATTTAAAAGTGTATCCCGGAAGAGTTGAATTTGATTATTTACCAAGTAATACTCAAGGTGTAATTTGTCAACCAATTGGTAAAGAAGGAGTCTTGATTTTAGGAGCGCACGCTCCACGCAGCTATACCAAACAAGACGAAAAATGGATCGCAGGAATTGCGGATAAATTAGCTGTTACTTTAAATTAGTTAGGAGTTAGGAGTTAGGAGTTAGGAGTTATCTGTTTTCCCATCTCTTTCATAATTAATAAAATAACTAAGAAATATGCAACTTATTTACGGGTTAATAATTGCTTTGATGATAGTGGGTATTATTGGTGCTGTGGTTCCTGGGATTCCGGGAACTAGTTTGATTTTAATTGGAATTATTATTTGGGGATTTATTAAAGGTTCATTCGCTTCTATCAGCTTACCTTTGATTGTCACGGGAGTCGTTTTACTGTTGAGCATGGGGATTGATTTTTTTGCTGCATACTGGGGAGCGAAAAAAGCGGGTGCAAGTAAATGGGGACAAATTGGAGCGATGGTTGGATTAGCAGTAGCATTCTTTGGATTATTACCACCTTTTTTAGTTGTTGGGGGTCCTTTAATTGGTATTTTAGTTGCACCACTTTTAGGAGCAATCATTGGCGAATTAATTTACCGAAGGGATTTATTAATCGCAATTAAAGCCGGTTTAGGAATTGTTGTAGGTAGTTTAATTGGAAATATCATCCAAGGTTTTTTAGCTTTCGCAGCGGTTCTAGTTTTTGTTTTTACAACTTGGTCGCAAGTATTTGTAACAGGGCTTACGCAAAGCCCCCCTTTCTAAGGGGGGTTGGGGGGATCTTAACGACTGGGATACTTAATTTTATAAGTGATTCTTGGAAGCCCACACCATAATCTCTGATTTGGTGTGGGAGGATGTCACTCAATTAATAACCATCATTTTTGCCTGTAAACATTCAATGAACTAGGGGCATAGAATCAACTTCTATACCCCTATAAAATGTCACATTAAATCAAGAAATTCTATACAAAAAGCAATTTGATCTGAATTGGATATGTCCGTTTTGTATTCGCTACGGGTACATCCTGAATATCATAGATAGCTGATTAAAAAAGTTTGCAAAAAAGATTTACTATGTTTCGTTTATTAAGAGAGCCTATGCTAACTTTTTACGCTTCTTCACACCGAACATACCAGCTACTGCTAAAGCTCCAAGGCTAAAGGTTGCTGTGGGTTCGGGTACGGTTTTCACAATTTCGACTCCAGAAATGGTTACACCATCACCTTTTCCTTTACCGTCAGTTTTGCCAAGCTGTAATACCAAAGAAGTTACATTTTTTAACGATAATGTTTGGGTATTACCATCAGCTCCTGCTACCAACATTTTATCTGTAACTTTCTGTCCGTTAACTTCAAGAATTCCGCTAGAGCGAGCTGATTCTACATCAAAAAAGTCAATGGTAATTTCTTCCAATTCTCTTTCAAATTCAAATAAGAAACGACCTACTTCTAATTCACCTCCTTCAGATGCCACACCATCATCTTGGATAGCCGCAGCACGAAGCCAAAATTGTCCTATACCTTCAGTTGTACCACCATCTGAAGTTCCGAATCGAATAAAACCATTACCGTAATCGTTTTCAGTTCCTTTACTATCAACAAATAATCTGCTGAGTCCGTAATTTACTTTCTGTCTCTTATCAGTGTCAAACTGCAAACTTGTAACGCTGAAACCAGAAGAACTTGTACTAATACACTGACTGGGGTCAAGACATCCAAGGTTGGTTGTTTTAATTTCACCTTCTTGTTGAGGTATGAGGCTAGCAGCATGAGCCGCAGGTGCAGCAGCGAAACCTAAACCCAAACCTAAAATTGCAGCAATAACGTTAAACTTTCTCATGATTTCCCTTCTTCTCTTTGTTTAAGTGAGGAGGCAAGTAATTTGTTTTGTTGCCTCTTGACTAATCACTAAGTTAATAGACCAATTGGCAAAAATGTAAGCCCTAGCGAGCAGAATTAACTTAAACTTTATTTTGAGACAAAAATCGAAAATTCGTCCGAAAAATTACTATATTTGGCTTGTAAATAATTACTACGATTGGGTTTAACTTACTATTTCTACCGAAAAAATACTAGATTTAATTGCTTTTTAGATGCTCTTCTTCAAATTACTAAATATTCTTTCGGTAATAACTACGAAATTGCGTAATAATTCTCATGTTTTAAAAGTAAAAAAAAAGAGTAGCTAGATAACTTAACAAAAGAAAGTTAATTATCTATCTACTCAATCAAAGTTTAAAGAGAAGGGAATTTTTTTAAATAATTAAAGATGCGATGGCTATGACATTTTTTATACCAGTATTTATTGAAATTATTTTAGTGGTGAGATGCGACCCTAAATCCGGTAAGTAAGAGTAAATCATTACATGACTTACGCTTTTTGGGAAGTTCCTTTGCGACGCTTTAAGGTAAGTACTCCAGCAACTGCTAGAGCGCTCAAGCCGATGACGTTTTCTGATTCAGGTACACTCACTTGTAGTGAAACACCATCACCAGTTTTACGGAAATTGCTGTTAGGACCGGGCTTACCAAGCTGAACTTGAAAGCTTTTAACATCTTTCAAAACTAAGGTTTGGATGTTACTGTCCTTGCCTCCTTCTAATAGTAAATTTTGTATATCTACAACATCTTCGCCGTTGACTTTTTGGATAATCCCACTGAATTCACTATCTTCTATATCAAAGAAGTCTAGTCTGACTTCACTAACGGTGTTCTGCAACACGAACTCGAACAGACCAACTTCCAACTGTCCGTTTTCAAAAGCAACAAGATTGCCATTTTCATCGAGGATATTAGCTTGAGGACGAAGCCAATATTCGTTCTTATCTGGATTAGTTCCTGCATCCTTAGTGCTATTGCCTTTGAAGGTGATTCCAAACCCATAATCGTTTGGAGTGCTTCTATCATCAACAAACAAGCGGCTTTTTCCAAACTGTGGGGCATTTGGATGGTTAGCATTAATGTTAAAGTCCAAACTTTTAACTGTGTAACCAAATGGTGTTGTATCTATACAACTGCCAGTGATACAAGAAACATCGCTATCGGGGTTAGTAAGCTGAATTTCACCTTCTTGTTGAGGAACCAACGAAGCCGCTTTTGCTTCTGAAATAGATGCAGTAGCAATACCTAAACCGAGGGTAGAAATTGCCAGGGTTTTTACTAACTTGTTGAAGCTTTTCATTTTTATTTCTCCAGAAAATACTGATTTGTTAAAGTGTCTCTCGGATACTTAGTTTGTGTGTTTCCTCGTATCCATATTTGTATAGTATTTCGGTGTAAGTGAATATGTCATCCCTTATCTCTAGGATTTATGACAACTTAATCTTGGGAATAAATTAAGGTAAACTACTTAGCTGCATGAGTATATAGAATACATCATCTTGCGTAACTGTTGCGGTCTAAATAGTTATTTATAAGTTAGTAATTCTGATACTTTGTTAAAGTTTATAGATGTTTAGAGCAGAACTTTATAAAGAGTTAAAGATTGGCGAATTTCTCGTAGTTTAATAGCTCTAATTTCTGCAAAAAAGGTCATGGGAGTTCGCTGGTGTAACAAGTAAAAAAACAGGAATTTTCCGGATAAAGTTAACTGATGATTTCCTTACAACTGCTTTTTTCTACGATTATTAGGCCAAATTGTTCTTCTAAGTAAGTAACTGAAGCTCCCTTCGGTGCGGAAACTACGTGACAATTACCTATATAGCGGTTTTCAGTTGAATAGAATACAAAATTGACCTCACCCCCTTCCCCTCTCCTTAGTAAGGGTGAGGTTTCAGAGTGTATTACACTAGGCTGTTGACTCTGTAGTTTTTTTGGGCTAAAAGTTCATACAGTTTTTGTGTCGGCTTTTGACGGTCGGCAGAGCCGACTGTCATGGGTTCCCAGCCGGAGGCTGGGAACCAGTTAATGCATGAGCCAAAAACGGGTAAATTCTATCAAAGTCAACACCCTAGTATTACACCCAAACAAAAACCGCTATATATAGGAATCCGTTTTGATTTCTGAAACGTAGATATCGTAGGGGAGGCAAATTGCGATGTGGATTTTCCTCCCGCAATATTGTCGTTACGTGATGGCTTCAGATCAAAAGGTGCGTTACGCTCGATTTGGTAATCCAAGATTTGTAGTGCGAGCGTCCCGCTCGCTAGCTAATAGGTAGAGCTAATAGGTAGCAAGCGTCTCGATGCTCGTTACTTAGCAGCAAGCTTCTAGCTTGTCCTTACGGACACGCTACTTGTTGACCGCACTACCACGACCCATTCAGCTTCATATTCAACACACAAATAACCTCTACCAGGCGCTAAGTTAGGTAATTAGGTGATAAAAATACAGTAATTACTCAATGTCACAAGCATTATCTTGGTGCGCGACACGAAAAGCTGATTATTACGTTAAAAATGAGTCAAAGTGTCACAGCACCTACAAGAAAATATGCCAGCGTAAGTCCTAAAATAAATTATGCGAGGTGAAGGGGAAAGCAAAATTTCCTTTAACCGTTTTTTATGACCAATGTCCTACGTGAAAAACTAAAACCATCCTTCTTGTTCGAGAGTTTCGATTAATTGAATTCCACGGGGGTCTCCGACTCTTAACAGCGCGGCTCTAGTATCTTCACGCACTCCTAAATCTTCATCTTCTGCGAAAACTTGAATCAAAGCATCGATCGCAGTCGCGTAAACAATATTATTCGGTAGTTCGCGGCATAATTGTCCAATCGTCCAAGCGCAATTACTTCGTACTGCTGGCATTGAGTCATTTACCAAGCCTTCAATCAAAGGTGGAATAGCACCTACAACAGCTTCATAACTGACTTTTGCCATCTGTGCCAAAGAACTAGCAGCCCACAATCGCACGGCGGAAATATCGGTTCTTAAAGCATCAGCTAAAGGGGCTAGACAGCGAATGTCTCGGCAATTACCTAATGCCCAAACTACACCTTTTCGCACATAACCGTTCCAATCTCGATTCAATTGATTAATTAAAGGTTCAACAGCATCCGGGCTGGGATTGCGTCCTATACCATATGCTGCGCTCACTCGCACCAAAGGACAAGTATCTGTCAATAAGCCAATCAAATGAGGAATAGCCCGAGCATCCTCTATATCACAAAAAGCACGAGCCGCCAGCATTCTCTGCTGTGGCTGGGGATTTTCAAGCAGCGCTAACATTGCTTCCGGATTCGGTTTTGCCGCTTCTGACTCAGCACTCAGCGGCTCCATCTTATCTAGAGGGCTTTCTAGTTCCGCTTCGACATCAAGTAGGTAAGTGTCATCTGCATCATACATAAATTCTAAATTACCATTTACCATTACCTTTGGGAAGAGGGAGCAAAAAGTGA
>NZ_JAYGHM010000034.1:23903-27496 GCF_034931125.1 Rivularia sp. UHCC 0363
GTTAGGAGTTGTGAAAGAGTTATTAATAAGTACTAACGCAAAATTATTTATATAATTACTCGTGAGTTATATAAACCTTCCCAATTACCAATTACCAATTACCAATTCCCTATTCCCTAATTAATAATTGATAACTTTTCACTGTAAAGGCTTGACCATCCATAAGGATTGGGCTTGATACCCCAGTTGATTATAGAGATTGAGTGCGGGGGTGTTTGACTGAAAAACTTGGAGCGCGATTTGAATGTCTCCTCGGTTTTTAGCCCAGTTTTCGGCGTACTGCATTAAAGCTGTACCGATACCTTTTCGCCGATGTTCGGGAACAACGTAAAGAAGAAATATGTGTGCGTGACGCAATCCGGTAATTTGATTGATCGCGTTTCCCATCCATAAGCAACCAATTGGACGGCTGGGGAAAATATCTTTTATTTCTATTTGTTTTTTTTCTACTGAATGTTCTACCCACCATAAGGGGGTGTCTGAAGAAAGATATTGCTCGACTGTTTGCGATAAATGTGAAAAATCTTGTCGCGGAAACATATCTTGGTAGGTGCGCTGCATGAATTTTATCAGCAGCGCTCTATCTAAAGTTGAGCCTGAACGAACTGTGTAATCCGGTAGTAATTCAGCCACTTTAAGCGTTGTCAGCGAATCTAGGAAAGGAAATTGAAGATACAAATTGTGCTGCACCATTTTCCCATTCTAGACTAGAAATTCCTTGTTCTTCGATGGGTGCAGGAGCAGCCATATCTGAAGGTAAAAATATCCGAGCGCTAACTGCTACTAACGCTAGAGTGAAAATTAGTACCGCAATTAACGGGGCGATGTATTGACGTATTATTGCCATATGTAGATGTTTTGGTAATGGAAGTGAGGGAATTATTAGTTTATTTTAACCAACTTTGGGGGTTAAAGTCCCCTGCTTCTACAAGCAGCACGTTTTGCGTCGAGGTAAAATCCCCGTTGCAAAACTTAATTACGAATTACGAATTACCTTCACCTTTCTGTGTTCCCGTTCACCGCAAGGTGTCCCGTAGGGAAGGGTATTACGAATTACGAATTACGAATTATTTTAACGCCCTCTGTCACGATCCAAGTCAGCGATCGCCCTTTGCCAATACCAATCTTCTGACATTCCGGGATGATTTTGTTTAAGTTGCTCAACTAAACGTTTTGCTGTTGCTGCATCCCCTACTTTCGCAAACAGTTGACTTTGTAAATCTACATCTCGGTGTGGTTCTTCTGTCGGGTATGCTGGTTGTGTTGACCACGAGCGCGATTGACGCTTTTTTAATTCCCAAAATAAAACAAAATATAGAGTGCCAAAGATAATAATTAAACTGAGGGTTCCCAGAAAAGTTACCAAATTCACCATTAAGAAGCCCAAAATTAATTGAGAAAGCACATAGCCAAGTATAACCCCCGTCATCATCATAATGACTATGGATATAATAACCACGAATTCTTGCCCCATAGATCTATTTCCTTATATAAAGTCTTGTTTTTTCAAGAAATAGGAATTCTTGCTTCCAAGGGACAAACACGCTGCAAGCCGGAATACAGTTTAGAAGCAGTAGTTAACGGGTATCAAGCTACGAGTTAGATTGAGGCTTGCGATCGCACAACGTATTACAATCCCAACCGCCCATAGCTTTTAATATTTAATAAAATTCAAATAAAAATAGTACGCTATACTCACTACTTACAAAGCAATTGATACTGATTATACTCAAAAATTATTCTTTAGCCAGCGTGCCGAAAATGGTTGCAAGTAACCCTATATCGTTCTTAATTCTACATCTCGTTTTTGGTAAACGCAGTTTGCAGTCAAAAGAGCTTAGACATATTTGTTACCAAAGCATCGACCAATTTGTAAAGGACTATCAATACAAAAACTGGTTAAATCTATTAGTCGATGCTCGCACCCCGGCATTAGAAAAATTTTATTCGATCAAAACATGAACGACATTCTGGCATAGTTGTATTTTATTGTTATGCCAAAACGCCGAATTTAGGACAAATCAATTACCCATTACCCATTACCAATTCCCAATTCCCCATCTATTTGATAAACCTGGTGTCCTCGGATTTCTACACGGTTATCTTCAAGACATTTTTGCCAGCCGTCATAAGTACCAATGTCACTGGGATTTTCATATAATCCTAATTCCACTTCTTGTTGGGTAAGTTGGACAAATTCTTCGTACTGTGGATATTTGGGATTTACGAATGTTTCTTTACGATGCAATATAGGCGGGTTTTTCCTTTTGGAGTAGTCACCGCGAGCGATTCTGAATGTTTTTAAGTCGATTACTATGCTGGCTTTTAATACTGGATGAGCATCGGTGTCAAAGTCGGGGTAATACAGGTAAGATATTCGCGGTTGGTCAATGTGAAGCTTGACGATTGTTGTTTCTTCAGGTCGTCCAAATACACGACTAGCACAGCCTTCGTAGATTCGCAGCAATGGTTCTAATTCCCCAAGGGCTGTAATGTGGACGTAAAGAGCCGCTGGGGTACATTTACCAACTTTGCTTTTTTTGCAGGCTGCTTTGATAATTTGAGATTGCCCTAAACTAAATAATTTTTGGTCGGCTACTTCACAAGCATCGCGATATGTCCCGAAAAAAGCTTTGATGTCGTAGCGGATTTTTTCAGGTAGCTCTGAGAATCTGGGACGTTCTTCCTCAAACTGCACTAAAGCAAGATAAACTTGGATATCCAAAGAACGACGGTAGGCGATCGCTTCCCATTCGGCTTCATCTGTTGCTTGCAATATCACTTTGAAAGCCCGACGAATACTGGCAAATTCTAGCAGTATCTTTTCTTCAACTTCTGGCTCTAATTCTCCTGGAACTGGTAGCCTACCGCGTTTTGTATAAAATTTAATCAGTGGCTTCAATTCGTGTTTGCAGTCTTCGTATTTCTTAGTAGCAAGACGAATTCTCGGTGCAATTACCCCCGAACGATACCATTCGACGCGAAAGTTCTCTTTTTCTTCTTCATCGCGAAACACAAAGTAAATGCCTAGCGCTACGGGTACGGCATCAACTTCTAAGCTACCATCAATGTATTTTTTAAGTTCTCCTTGTTCGTAATATTTTTGGAAGGTATTGCGGCTAGTTACAACACCATCTCCATAAGCTACTTGATTTTTGCTGCTAATAGAACTTACCAATACTTGAGCGGCAACTATTAATACCTTGCTAGTTAATTTCCACGCCTTTTGAAGACTTTCAAGACGTTCTTCGGTATCCTCAATAACATTAAGAACATACCCAAGATTAACTACATCAGCAGAAACCAAAGGTGCGTCAGGTTTATAATAAGGGTCCCAACCCGCACTTTCGACTTCCATACTTGTCAATCTTTCTAAATCACCACCATGTCCGCATCCATAATCAAAGAACGTGGTCTTCGTGTTGATGATTTCAAATTCCACCGCTAATCTTATCGGACGGGACAAGTCTGTACGGAAAATAGCTGCTCTGTGACGTTCAATTGCTAAATCTTCCAACATAAGACAAATCCCAATTTGCAATTGGCAATTATTATCTCATAGAAGAGGGAGTAGGGAGTAGGGAGTAGGGAGT
>NZ_JAYGHM010000034.1:27632-50359 GCF_034931125.1 Rivularia sp. UHCC 0363
TAGGGAGTAGGCAGTAGGGAGTAGGCAGTAGGGAGTAGGGAGTAGGGAGTAGGCAGTAGGGAGTAGGCAGTAGGGAGTAGGCAGTAGGGAGTAGGGAGTAGGGAGTAGGGAGTAGGCAGTAGGGAGTAGGGAGTAGGGAGTAGGGAGTTAATAAATTTTAGATTTTAAATTTTGGATTTTAGATTGAGCATAAAGAATTATCGGTTAGGAGTTATTCTCCCCATCTCCCCATCTCCCCATCTCCCCATCTCCCCATCTCCCCATCTCCCCATCTCCCTACTCTAGCTAGCTAATTCAATCAAATCTTCAATTTTCTTGATATTTGGATCGGCTGCTAAGTAGCCGATACCGCGATGTAAATGTAGGCGAAATTGGGTGATGAGTGTTTCTTTATCGGTTTCCAAACCATCGTTATGACAGCGCTGTTTGAGTGCTAAAAGCAAGATATCGGACATTTCCCCGCCAAATACTCGCCATGTTAATTCGACGTTACTATCTTGGGGTATCGGTACGGGAGAAGGAATCGTTTTTTCAGAAAGAGAGCGACAAAAAGCCCAGCGACAAAGGATGTTCCACTGGTCAATTTTGGTAAAGCGTCTCAATTTCAAAAGTTGGTCTTTAGCTGTCTGGGATAAGCGGATGCGTTCGATTGGTGATTCCATGATTTAGAAATGGTAATTGGTAATTGGTAATTGTTAATTGGTAATTGGGGATTGGGTATGGGGAATAATGAATTATGGTAGTGCGACCATCTTGGTCGCTATTCTCAACATCTGTTGTTAAAATCCAAAATTATTTAACTCCTAACTCCTAACTCTCATCTTCCCATGCCCAATTACCCATTACCCATTACCCATTACCCATTACCCATTACCCATTACCTATTACCCATTACCCATTACCAATTACCTATTACCTATTACCTATTACCAAAAATATCCCGATTCTACTGTTGTTTGACGTGTTTCTTGGGAGTATTTGAGGATGTATTCGCGAGCGATCGCTTCGTTTTTTCGCAGGGTTTTTACTTCTTTTTCTGCGATTTCGGTGTCGGTGGAAAGTAATATTACTTGATGGGATGCTGAGGGAAAGTATCTTTCTATTAAGTTGCTGCGGTGGGATGAGTCTAAACGTCCGAGGGGGGTATCGATCGCCACAGGTAAGCGATGTCCGGATACTCGCGCTAGTCCCCACAAAAAGGCGATCGCTAAAAGTTGTTTTTCTCCTGCTGATAAACGATGTTTGTCAACTTGTTTGGAGTTTAAGTCGTATAGGGAAAGGCTGAAGGTGTCGGTGTCGATGACGATGCGGTGTACTAAGTCGGATTTGTGGAGCAGGTAACGGAAGCATTCTGTAACTTCGTTTTCTAGTTTGTTGAGTTTGCGTAAAGTAAGTCGTTCGCGAAATAGTTTGAGGGTTTCTTGGACTCTTATTGACGCATCTATAATATTTTCTTTACTGTTACGTTCGATGGCTTGGATGCTATATTCTGTTAAATCTTTTTTTAATTTATCAATTTCTGTTTGGAGTTCTATTAAGCGACGATTTACTGTTTCACAACTACTTTTAATATCGCTAACTTTATCTTGGGCTTGTTTAACTAATTCTACTAATTTTTGATAATCTTCTGGTGCTGCTGCTGCCTGTATTTGTCTTTCTAAGGTAATAATCTCTTCTGCTTTATTTTTAAACTGTTCTAATTGCTGTTTAGCTGTATTTTTAGCAGTTTTTAAGTAGTAAAGAATATTGCCTAGTTGACTCAAGCTTTCCGCATCTGCTAGCAACCAAGTTGATTCTTTTAACGATACATTTATATTTTCTACATCTTCTGCTAAAAATGCTTTGATTTGAGCAAATTTATCTTCGGCAATATCTATTTTATTAATTAAACTTAGTAAGCGTTCATCTCGTTCGAGCAATACATCTCGCGCTATTTGCTGCTGTTGAATTTTTAATTCTGCTTCTCCCCGTTGTTGAGCTTGATTTAGCAGTGGTTCTATTAATGTTAATGGTAAAACACCCGCTGCCAATTCACACATTTCCTGACGAGTGTTTTCTAATTCGGTATTTTTAGCAATTTTTTGTTTATCTAATTGACTGCTTTCTGAAGCAATTTTTCCACCTTCGCTAAGAAATCGATCAAAAGCTTCCTGTTGATTTTTTTCTGCTTGTTTTAAAAATTCTAATTCTTGCTTCTCTACTTCTTTCGCTTCCTCATATTCTTCCTGGAGATTCTTAAGACTATTTTCGATTTCTTCTAAATTAGCTAATTCTTTGCTATCCGCAATTTCCTTACGTTTACGATTGGCTAATATCTCTAAATCAACTGTCAAACGTTCCGCTAATTCTAATCCTAAAAGAGCGCGAATTGCTTCAACGACAACAATTGGCGGTTGTTCTTGTTCTGCTAATTCTTTAACCTGTTCCCCATCAAATAAAAATAAGTTTGAAATTCCGACCGGGAGCAGATTTTCAATATATTCATCCCAAATACCAACTAACCCAGTATCCAGCCATTCATCATTTTCACGAATATCTAAAATACCTAAATGGTCTTTACCATCTTTAGGATTTTTTTCCCAAGTTCTTACTATACGATATCTAACAGGTTTATCGTTTTCGATATGTTCAAAAGCTAATTCAATGCGAGTTTTTTCTGTAGGTGATTTATGAGTATTTATGCATTGATTAAGAAAGTCATTATAGCTTAAAGTTCCGCGAGTCGAACATTGAGCGCGATGTCCATAAAGTGCCAGACGAATCGCATCCATAAAAGTAGTTTTTCCCCCACCATTCATTCCACCTAAAAGAATAATTGGACGAGGATTCTCAGCGTTATCTGGCTCCAGATTTACTACCTGACGACCGCAATAAGGACCAAAGTTTTCTAAAATAAGTTCGAGGAATATCATACTATGAAAATGGGCATTGGGCGTGGGGAATTGGGCATGGGGGATGGGGAGACAAGGGGACAAGGAAATAATCCAGAATCTAAAATTATTAATTCTTAACTCCTAATTCCTAACTCCTAACTATTCAATGTCTGACTCTTTTTTCTTAAACTTCCTCGCAGCCCAACTTTTTGGGTTTTCGATTACTTTATCGGTTGTAACATCGCCTAAAGTCAACTGTTTTACTTTATCAATATTACCTTCACCAGCAGCATTTTTTAAGTCGCGTTTGAAGTGAGCATTTTTAATTGCGTCTTCTGGACTTCGCGAACTCGTTTCAAAACACTTTGCTAATGCATCATATATTCCTATTCTTCGGGTTTTTTTGCGATATTGACGCTCGGTATCTAACAGTTTAGCCATCAATTCTAATTGCATCGGGTCGTTTTCGCAGATTTCTTCTAATACAGTCCATTCATCGCTACCGAGCAAACTGTAACCAGCACCGGGACGGGGGTCAATAAATTCTTCGTCTGTCACTTCTTGATAAATCCGGGGTAAACTATCATCAAATTCGTGTCTTTCTTCTAACCAAATACGGCGGATTTCGCTTAGTTCTTCTATGGTAATTAGCGTGATGTCGCGCATATTTTCTGGTGCTGTACGACGCAGTTCTTCCTGCATTTGCAACAGTTCTCTTAACCAGTCTTCTCTTGCTTCTTTGATGTATGGTCCTGGAATTGGCTCGATAGATATTTCTTCGTCAGGTATATTACGTTCGTACAGTTGAACATTGCCATTTCTACGTCGAAAATCTCGTCTTTCGCGATTTTCTCCCGCGTCTAATTTCTTGCGAAAATCGAGCAGTGGTTGCAACCATTCTTTTTCTTCATCATTTTGAATCATCGCTGAGAGCGATTTATCTTCAGTCACTAAAGTACAAACCCAGCAACCAAAACGAGAACTACCGCAACTCGGTGTAGATGTATCGACAACTAAGGGACATTCGTTATCCGCTGTCGCACCTCTATACATGGAGAATAAGTCTTTGTTACTGAATCCCCAAGGATTATCCCACTGCATTAAATACATCCAAACTTCATCAGTTCGCCAATCTTCTATGGGACTATAAACTAAAGAATTTGGCAAATTCATGTTAGGACTAAGACGTTCTCTGACGCGCTTTTTTTCCCATTCTTTCATTCTACCTGCACGTACTGAACTTTCGGCTTTGCGAATTCCCAAGACGAGAATTGCTTCACCGTTGGTACGAATTACGTCGCAAATAAATCTGTTAGATGGACTTATTTTTAAACGTTGCGTACACCAGCGAAATTTTTGTTTTGGGGCTGGATAACCTTTACCAATAAAGCCTACCCAGAAGGTTTCTTTGAGTTCTGGTTGAAGTAAATGGGCTTCAAACGGTAATTCTTTTTCTGCGGATGCAATTTTGATTTGCTGTAAAGATTTACGCACCCAAGCTGAAACGTAGGGATTTTCGACTAAGGTATCCGTAGTAATAACGTGTATTTTTTTTGTGCGTTTTTCTGGAGGAAGTGCCGCGATCGCACTCCAAATCAGTTGCAATGTCGCGGTCGAATCTTTTCCCCCAGAATATCCCACTACCCACGGAATTTCATCCAAGCAGTATAATTCCTGAATTTCTTGACTCAGTTGCTCGATGTTCTCGACAAATTCCGGGACAGTCCGGGATTTTTGGCTTTTGCTTTCTGATTCTTTGGCGATCGTCATTCGATTTTAGATTTTGGATTTTAGATTTTGGATTTGCCGCGATCATCAATTGCTAGATGTTGCTAGATAAAATTAAAAAATATTTATATAAAGGCAAAAACTAGTATTACATAATTTTGTACCACTAATCAGTTTTTAAAAACTTATTTTACAATGTTGCATTTTTATATATAGTATTTGGATGTCAAGATTTTGATTTTTTAAGATTTATAATGAAAAAGACTGTATCTGAATCAGCGGTAGCTATTACCAGTCAAGACCAAAAAAAGTTTTCTGCTTTATTAACCAAATATATCGGCGCAAACCAACAGTTATTAGTCCAAAAAACAGAGATGGGTGGAACTCAAGCTTATGTCGGTTCCGTCACTTTGGAATGGTTTGCAGGTCAGGTTCACTTTGCCTCTTTTTTACCCCTACTGCGAAATAAATACAATCCCGATACTGATAATATCGAAATTGACGCTTCGAGTATAGATGACATTCAACAGCGTCCCTTGGATTGGTCGCGTCAAGCACCTTTAGTACAGTATTTAGCCGCGAGAAAAAATCATAAGTTCCCTCCCGTATTAGCTGTAATTAGCCAGTCTTGGGTGGATAACTCTCAAGCATCTGAATGGGATAGCAAAGGACGAGCCACAAAGTCTACTACGGATTTTACAGCATTAGATGAAGATGGTAAATTCGGTTTACTTGATATTTCGGAAGAAAATGTAACTATTTATGCCTTAGATGGTCAGCATCGATTAATGGCCGTGCAGGGTTTAATGGAGATACTTAAAACTGGTAAATTACCGCGTTATAAGAAGGATAAAGCTGCTGCTAATAACTTTATTACAGTTGACGATTTAACAGAAAAATACAGCGTTGCAGCCGAATATTTGCAACAATTACCTCAAGAAAAAATCGGTATAGAATTTATTTGTGCGGTGGCTCAAGGAGAAACCCGTGAGGAAGCAAGACGTAGAGTCAGGTCGATTTTTGTACACGTAAACTTGATGGCTGTACCTTTGAGTAAAGGACAGTTAGCACAGCTAAACGAAGATGATGGTTTTTCGATTGTGGCTCGCAAGATAGCAGTTAGTCATCCACTTTTAGAACAGCGTCAAGATCGGAATCCTCGCATTAATTGGAATAGTGCGACAGTTGCAGCAAAATCTACAGTTTTGACAACTTTACAAGCTTTGAAAGAAATGTCAGAGCGTTATTTAGAACACAAGTATCCTCACTGGAAACCCTTAGACAAAGGTTTGATTCCCATGCGACCGGAGGAAGAAGAATTAGAGGAAGCTACCGAAGATTTTCAGGAATTATTTGATAATTTAGCGAATTTACCAAGCTATAAATTGTTGGAATACGAAGACACCCCAATGTTTCGACGGTTTAGTTTTGAAAAAGATGGTGGAGAAGGAAATATTTTATTTCGTCCCATTGGTCAAATGGCTTTAGCGAAAGCTTTAGGTATATTAATATTTCAAAAAGGTTTTTCTAGCGAAGCAATATTTAAAAAGTTGAAACAATTTGATAATCAAGGGGGTTTTAGTGGAATGGAATTTCCTAAATCTGCTTGGTATGGGGTTTTATATGATGCGAATCGCAAACGGGTATTAGTTGCGGGGAAAGAATTAGCAACGCGATTACTGGTTTATATTTTGGGTGGAGTAGAAGATAAAATGGAGCGTGCAGAATTAAGGAAAGATTTAGCCAAAGCGAGAACTTTTGAAGAGCAAACTGTAGATTTTAAAGGTAAATTTGTGGAGCCGAAGCAGGTGGGGTTGCCGGAAGTTTTGTGAGGGTGGTTTTGTATTTATTTAATAATCTGGCGGTTGAAACCGCTGCTATACAGGCAAAGTCCACCTGCGTGGACTATAAAACCTATAAAATATTGCTTACACCCGTGTTTGATTCTGGTGAATTTTGTGGAGTAGTTTTAACCACCATCACCACCACCTCCACCATCACCTCCTCCGTCACCTCCGTCACCTCCGTCACCTCCGTCACCTCCTCCGTTAAAGCTACCATCACCTTTATTACCGCCAAAAAGAATACAGCAGATTGCAATCATAATTAAAACATGATTAATGTTTGGAAAAGATGAACTCTCTGAATAAACATCAGATACATTCAAAATTCCTTTGGGAAAGGTAATTTGAACTTCTAATTCGGTTTGAGGAGCTAATTCTTCTTGTGCTGTGAATTGAATGGTTTTATCATCTATTTTTTTGGCTTCACTCGGTATACCAAAACTTTGATAGTCTAAAATTTGTCCTGCTAACTCTTCGGGGAAGCTTACAGTAACTCGACTTTTTTTAATTGAAGAACTTCTTTCTGAAAAAATCGCTTTCCAGTAAACTTGTAGATTATCTCCCGATTCATGCAATCCTCCAATGACTCGATATTTAATCACAAATGTATGACTTTCGGGTGGATTGAGTGGATGTTCCCAGTTTATCCATAACTGATTATTTTCAATTCCCGTATTCGATGGAATAATTTGATTATTTTCGGAAACGGATACATCGGTAATTTCTTTGACTTTATCGAGAGGTATGTAGCGATAGCGTTGATTTGTGTGGTTGCTGGTAAATGTATATTTTTGAGTTTCGATAACTAACAGATCGCCGTTATTTTGTACTGCAACATCAACGTTAATAAACTCCCAGAAAAATGGTGTTGTTTGAGCATTGAGATGATTTATAGAAACAGTCAAAGTTAAGAATAGAGCGCTAGCAAATAGAAGAAACCGTTGAATTAATTTTGTTAATTTCATTACAATTTTCCATACTTATTAATTTGCAAGTCAAATCACACATATAATTTATAGATAGCGTAGCGAAAGCTATCTATTTAACCTGAGTAAAGACTCTCTTAATGGTTTATCTGCTAAAACTTATGAATTTACGAGAATATATTTTTTTTTATTTGTTACTAGCAGCGAAAAAAAAGGTGGTTAGTCAGACACCTACATCTTGTTATGATTAATATAAATACTTAGTATTAACAAGTAAATGCTACGACAATACATTAATTTAATAAGTTTTCATCGATAAATTAAGCAATTTTGGATTAGGACTTAGCGATCAAAATTAATTATTCACCTTTGATGTGAGTTAAGTGATGAAACCAGCTTGATAGCATTGATAATTCCAAAATCCGCCGGGTAATGCAATTAAGAGTCTAATCGCAAAAGTCGCTCTTTTGACGACTACATATTTTTTTCAGTCTACTTCAGTAGACTTTAGCTATTAGCCTTGGAATTGATTCCAAGGTGAGTCCCGTTGTAGCAAATGGTGTGCGGTTGAAACTGCCGGATATTAAAAATGCGTGTTAATTATTTTGAATTACAATATTTTCTGTTTGATCCAATTCACAATCAATATTTACCGTAACTAATTGCGCTAGATATTCTAGTTCTTGTGGCGTTAATAAAGGTGAGAATGGTAAACATAAAATATGTGCCATCGAATATTGACTTTGAATTGGTAACAGATGATTGGGTGTATTTGGTTTTGCATCAATGGCAAATAAACTGCGGTTTCCCCTCGCACTATCAAAACCCTCTATACGTAATATTGCTGCCATAGTATCGGGGGAATTGATAAAAATTGGCATTACCCAAAAGGAATTATATTCAGCTTTGTTCCCAGGGATAGTCAGATTATTAGGTAACATTTGTAAAAAAGATTTGCCTCGTTGAATACGCTCTGCAAAATCATCGCAGTGACTCAATCTATAATTTAAAAACCATACTAAATGTTGTGGAGTCCGATAGCGAATTTTTGCGAGTAAGTCACCCGTGGGAAAACCAAGAGTTGCTTTTTTAATGGTTGACTCTATATCCAAATTTAATAACCGCATTAAATTAAGAATTTGATAATAACAGCTTGGTAGCGAAAGCAGTTTTAACCAATAGAATTTAAAAACTCTTTTTAAATACCAAAATTCACTTTTTTGGGGATATTTTTGCTCAATTAGTTCCATTTTATGAGCTAATTGTTCATCTTTGATTAATGCTACTGCTCCACCCAAAGCAGTACAAGATTTTATCGCACCAAAGCTAATATCTAAGCCGATTGTAGGGTGCGATCGCCATTTGAAATGAAATGATTTATTTGATGATTTATTAAATAAGTTCATCTGGTTTTCACTGATTTGTAAGTATAAATCTATAGCATATCAAGAAAGAAACTTACTCAAATCAAATTCTTCCTGCTTATCTTCCTTAAACCTTTCTGAACTCAACATCAACAAAAGTCTTTCTGTATAATCCACCGCTCCCCGCAATTCATTTTGCAATATTTCCAATCCACCATTAGCAAACTCTTCAAATATTTGATTGCGTTGAGTATCTAAATCGATTTCGTTATAAGATAATACTTTGATATCTTGAGTTTCAGTAACGGCTAATAATTTAATTATCCAATCATGTCCCGTTGTTGCAAAATATTCCAACCCAATTGGTGAAGGTTCTCTTTTAGAAATCTCTCCTAAAGCAACCCGTTTATTATGTTTCGCACCCAAAGCAGCCGCAAACCCAACCACATCGGCAAAAGTTTGAAAAGGTCCCGTTGCACCATTTCTAGATGTTAAACTCTGCACTAATTCTGCCTTATCTTTTGCAACCCTAATTCTACCAGTTTCAGCCATTTTATTGTTAGTTATTAATAATAAATTATAAATTCTTAATTACTAATTCTCTTCAATTCTTTTCTCAGCGTACTCTGCGTCTCTGCGGTTTTTTGTAATCAAAATAATGGTGCGTTACGGCATTTCCCAACTTATAACCTAAAATCAAACTTACTCGTGCCGTAACACACCCTACAATTTAATTATTCATTGTTCACTCTCTTTCAACCTCTACAATTTCACTATATTCAAACTCATTGGGACTTTGCTTTACTAACATATATTTTTCCCCGCTTAATTCAATAAAATCTTGTTCGCAATCTGGTTTAGAAGAATAATAAGTCAATACATATTCTTTCCCAACTCGGTATGACATCTCATCTTCAACTTCACCCCTCCATTGAGTCTTTGTTACTAACACAATTAATTGATTTGCTAATTTGGGAATGATTTGAGCTATATGCTTTCGATAAATTTCATCCAAACTACCGAAAGGTGAATCCATGACAATCGGAAATGTGCTGCTATCCGTTACCATTAGCATTTTATTTTGACTCCAATCACGGACTCGATCGATAATGCTGCTGATAAATGATAAGCTTAATATCTGATTTTCTCCGGTAGATGCTGCAACTGGCATTTCTAAGCCAGAAGTGTTTTCTATCAAGGTTAATTCATATTTTTCGCTGATTGTCGGAATGTAAGGTGTAAAGGAAATTTCGCTAAATATTTCTTGGACTCGTTTTTCTAATTGCAAGCGGAATTGATTTTCTTGCAACAGTTTGACTTGAGTTAGTCTATCAATAGCGTCTTGAGTTGCACTAATGCGACGCTGTGCTAAAGTTTGCTTTTCTTCGTTTAATTTCTGTTTGGCTATTTGTTTGTTTAAACCTTCTAATTCAGTTTTTAAATTAGCTGCTTTCTGCTGATTCGCACCTTGCTCTAAGGTTAACTCGGTAATTTTTTCTTCAATTTTATCTAAACGTTTTTGTAAACTTCTAATCTCTTCGCTGGGGTCTTTTCTTAATCTTTCTTCAATACTATCTAACTCTACTTCGATTTCGGCTATAACTTGTCTTAACTGATTGATCCTAGCTTGTTGTTTATCAACTTCTTCCCAAAATACCCCTGCTTGTTTATCGATTTCGTCAACTTGAGCGCTCATTCTAATTGCTGTTTCTTCAACTTCGGAGGAACCCGCTTTATCTAACCAGGTTTTGACGCGATCGCGAGGATGATTTCCTTCAGCTAAATTTGTACCGCAAATACAGCTATGAGATTCTAATAAATCTTGAATAAACTCCCGCGAAATTCCTTTTGTTAATTGTCCTTTCTGCTTTAAGTTTTCAATTATTTCTCGAAACTCTACGGTTGTTTCCGATAAAAGTACTGTATGACCTCGTGCGGAGATGGCTTTTTTTATTGTTTCTCTAGTTTGTCGCAAATCATCTTGATTTAATGCTTTCTGTTTCTCTAGTTCCTGTCGTCTTTCTTGCAAATCTTTAGCAGCATTCAGTTCGCGTAAACGTTTACTAGTTTCTTTTTTAAATGTATTTTGATATTCTAATTCTTGAATAATTTCTCGCTGTCGCTTGTTAATTTTTTCGATTTCAAGCTCAATTTTACTTTGCTGCTGTAACAGGTTTTTAATTTCTGAGTCACCAATTATTCTCAACTCGTTTTCTAAACTTTTTTTGGCTTCTTGCAAATGTCGAATTGAACGATTGATGACTTCAACACCTAAAAATATCTTAGTAGCTTCCGCGATTTCCGCTTTTTTATCCGAACGAACTATTTCTTCAATTCGTTCGCCATCGAAAAAGAAATATTGGTGTAAACTAGCAGGTAGAATTTGCCCAATAATCTCTTCCGGTTGCTGGGGTGGAAGATACCACCTTCCATCATCTCCCGCTACCTGCATATATAATTCTGTTTTTCCAACATCAAGGTCGTGTTGATGTTTGTAAACCCGACATTGACGTTTAACTCGATAGCGTTTACCGTCGTGTTCCCACGCTAACTCTACCCAACATTCTACACTCTGCCCGATTTTTGCTTCGGCGATCGCTCTTTTATTTACAAGTTGGTCTATTGAAGCAAAAGCTGCACTAAATTTTTCGTATAATGCCCATGTAAATGCATTCAGTAAACTAGTTTTACCCGCACCGTTATTCCCGTAAATAATCGTAGTATTATTCGAGCTTGACCCTGCAAGCGTTATTTCACAAGTTTTTCCGTAAAAAGAACGAAAATTACAAAGCTTGATGGAAGTCAGCTTCATTTTACAGCTTCCTTAACGATCGCTAAAATATCTTCGTTAATATGACCGAAACTTTTTTTATCAAGTCTGCTTTTTTCTAAATGCCATACTCGCTCGATGATTTGCCGCACTTCCGGTGAAGCACACTTGATTGGTTCTTGCACTTCATCTATCCGCATGCTGTTTTTCCACTACGGTTTTTATATAGTTAATATCGCTATATTTTACCCGTCTGCACTATACTCTGTTATCCGTAAACTCACTGTAACCATATTTGCTCGACTTCATGCCTGTAAAGTTGACAATCAATCGTTTGTTGTGAGGTTCTGTATCTTTTCAAACAGTAAATGCCTTGATTCAAATTTTAATTCAAACGAACCCGAAATAGATTTTTATCCAATTATTTTCTAATTTCTTTTTTCAAATTTATCTCAAAAAAATTTATTTTAAGCACCTTTTTCTGATATGATACTTTTATTAAGATTGATTTTTTTATAATGGGAATATAACACAAAATTTTAATTTGGCAAATATCCCGATTATGAAAAAATAACTCTTGCTATCTTTAATCATCCCACATAACGGACAATTTTATTTTCGCAAAGAATAAATTTACAAAACTTTTTAGTCAAGAGCTTATAATTTTGTATCGAATACAAAACCCTTGTAGTTTGAGACGTAGCAGTGCTACGTCTCAAACTTGATGTTTTGCCCCCCGCTTATCTACAATTAAGCCAATACTTGCAAAGCGAAAGAAATCAAAGATAAAAACGTCATAAAACCAACTGCGTCTAAAGTTGTAGTCATCAAAGGGCCGCTAATTAGAGCCGGGTCAAGGTTTAAACGCTTCAATCCCATAGGTAATACAGTTCCTAAAGTTACGGCAATCAACACATTTACAGCCATAACACTACCGGCGATCAAAGATACCCAGTGTTCGTCAGGAGGAGACCACATCATTGATAGGGTAGCTAAAGCTAAACCCAAGCCAACAGCCGTACCTAGTCCTGCGGTTAACTCCTTACGCAGCAGCTTCATAGTATCCTTTGGCGTTACCTCTCCCAAGCCCAATCCCCGTACTGTCACTGATAAAACTTGGAATGCAACATTACCGCTACTGTTAGCCAAAATTGGCATAATGATTGCCAAAACCGGGACTACTTTAATCACTTCCTGAAAAGGTGCGATCGCGCTAGCAGCAGCGATATATAAACCGATATTTCCTAACAGCCAAGGCAAACGTTTGCGGAGGGTTACTCTAGGAGAACATAAAGCAGATTCATCACCACCAGTGACCCCGGCAAGTTTGTGAATCTCTTCGGTAGCTTCTTCGTCAATGATATCTACTACGTCATCAATGGTAACAATGCCTACAAGTCTTTCTTCACGGTCAACTATAGGTAAAGCGATTAAATCGTATCGCTTCATGATTTTTGCAACTTCTCGCTGGGGGGTATCCGTAGTCGCTCTAATCACCTTAGCAGCAGCAATATCCCGTAATAAAGCATCAGGATAGGAAAACAGCAGTTGTCGTAACGACACAACGCTAATTAACTTACGATTACCATCGGTAACATAGGCATAATAAATAGTTTCCTTGTCTTGGTCGTGAGAGCGGATTTGATTAAGAACTTCTCTAACAGTCAATCCTTCCTGTAACCGCACGTATTCTGTAGTCATTACCCTACCAGCAGTACCTTCAGGATAACCAAGAATCGTTGCAGTAACTTGTCTTTGTTCGGGACTTAACGAGTGTAATAAACGCTTGACAACCTTGGCTGGTAATTCATCAAACAATTCTGCACGTTCGTCAGGACTCATCGCTTCCAGAATTTGCGCTACCTGTACGTCATGCAGAGAATTTATTAACTGCTCCTGTATTTGGGGAGGTAAATATTCAAAAACGTCGATAGCTCGATTTTTATTAAGTAAACGAAACGCGATCGCACGCTGTTTTTTAGATAAGTTAGCAATATATTCCCCGACATCGACGGGTGGCAAATGGTTTAAGTCCCATTTGAGTTCATTTAAATCTGTAACGCCAAAATCAGCAATGTTAATTGCACAATTGCGAACATCTTGAATAAGCATAATTCCTCCTGTTGTCTCCCCCGCGCTGAGAGACAAACTCTACAGCTTAGGGGAGGGTGCTACTGCCATCTTCCGGACTTCTGTCCATACATTTTTAAAAAATCAACATCGATTACCTATCAAGGCATCGCTAAGTCATAATACTAACCCGGAACTGTGTTATCCGGTAGATGTTGAGCTTCAGTATTATTTTGTGTGATATTCCGCACTACTGAATAGCTCTATGCCCTGATTTTCATTTCAATAGAGTAGATTTTACTACTATCACCATCGATGTCAAGTTAATATATCAATTAACTTTTTCACCTGAGTAGTAAAATTATTAACATTGTAGCAAGTATTTTTTATTTAAGAATAATTATTTTTGTATGTGATAGTACTGAAACAAAAAACTCTTATTTTCTCTAATTAGCAAGGAAAACAGATCGTATTGATTGCAGATAAAACAAACCTTTAATTCCGAGAAACCTATTAAGGCTTCCCACATCATACCCAGCGTTAAAATTTACCCTAGCTTCAAAATAGACATTTATCAAATAGGTTTTATCAGATTTTATTTGAACTTTATTCTCAATAACAAGATTAGAATAATTAGCATCTCAACATAATAAGATGCACAAAAATAATCTAAGTACTCGTGCAAAATAAATTAAATATTTCGTCTGGGAAGGGAATGGGGAAGGTTTATATAACTGACGAGTAATTATATAAATAATTTTGCGTTAGTACTTATAACAGCAAATTGCTTGATAACAATAGACTTTTGGCAAATGTTGTGAATTATTAGCAACAAGGTGAATTATTATAAATTTAGTCTTAGACAGAAAATATAAGTTTTTGATATTTTATAATCTACAGTTCAAAAAACTAAATATTTGGAATTGTTGACAATCTGGACAAAAGACAGCAATCTTTACTGTTAAACAAGCGGTAAGGTTGAAAAAAAGTATTTGTATTGACTACAAATAATTATGGTGAAGCCAATAAATGCTCACCTTTTACTAACGATTTGTAATATTGCTAGTAGCGATTACAGAAGTTATGCTGTTTTTACTTCCATACTTCACTTTACGGTTGGGGGAAAAAACCCCGCTAAAAATTATCGAATTTGATTATGTTTAGAACCTTACAGTTACTTCCCCGCCTAGAATATTATTATCAGCAAATCAAAACGATTATTCTTTCGCGTCAAAATCCAATTACTGGTTTGTTACCCGCTTCTACAGCGATAACCGCTCACGGAGACTATACAGATGCTTGGGTACGCGATAACGTTTACAGTATTTTAGCGGTTTGGGGATTAGCGTTAGCTTATCGTAAAGTTGATGAAGACAAAGGACGCACTTACGAATTAGAACACAGCGTTATTAAGTTAATGCGAGGATTATTATTCTCGATGATGCGACAAGCGCATAAAGTAGAACAATTTAAGCAGACTCAATCACCTTTAGATGCATTACACGCTAAATATAATACTGCAACTGGTGATATTGTTGTTGGTGATGATGAATGGGGACACTTGCAGCTTGACGCGACATCGATATATTTGCTGATGTTGGCGCAAATGACTGCTTCGGGGTTGCAGCTAGTTTACACTCTCGATGAAGTAGATTTTGTGCAAAACTTGGTTTACTATATCGGACGAGCTTACCGCACCCCAGATTATGGGATTTGGGAACGAGGTAATAAAATTAATCATGGTAATGCAGAATTAAATGCTAGTTCCGTTGGTATGGCGAAAGCTGCCTTAGAAGCAGTTAACGGGCTAGATTTATTTGGGGTACATGGTTCGAGAGCATCGGTAATTCACGTACTACCCGATGAAATTGCTCGCGCTCGGATTACGTTAGAGTATTTATTACCAAGGGAATCGGCTTCTAAGGAAATTGATGCAGCACTTTTGAGCGTGATTAGTTTTCCGGCTTTTGCTGTGGAAGATGAAGGTTTACGTCAGCGCACGTTAGAAGAGATTATTAATAAATTAGAAGGTAATTACGGCTGTAAGCGATTTTTACGCGACGGACATCAAACGGTTTTAGAAGATAGTCACCGCTTACATTACGAACCCAGCGAACTCAAGCAGTTTGAACATATAGAATGCGAATGGCCTCTATTTTTCACTTACTTACTCTTAGATGGGTTATTTCGCGGTGAACAAGACAAAATTAAGCATTATCAGCAAAGTTTAGAATATACTTTAGTCGATCGCGATCGTATGCGTTTGCTACCGGAAGTTTATTTTGTACCTGAAGAAAAAATAGAGGCAGAGAAGCAAGCACCCGGAACTCAAAAACGTTTACCAAACGAAAATGTTCCTTTAGTATGGGCGCAAAGTTTGTATTTTCTGGGACAAATGTTGAGTGAAAAACTGCTTTCTGTGGGAGATATTGACCCTTTAGGAAGACATTTAGCTGTAGGAAGACAGCGACAACCGATAGTACAAATTGCTTTATTAGCAGAAGATGAAGAACTACAGTCAAAATTAGCAGTTCGCGGAATTCAAACGGAGACCCTATTACAAATCAAACCAATTCAAGTACGTCAAGCAGGAGATTTAATTGCTATTTATCAAGGAATTGGGTGTAACGAAAAACTTAGCTTGACAGGAAGACCGCCAAGACTTCCTAGAAGTTTAACTACTTCGAGAATTTTCCGCATCGGTAACGAAAACGTTGTATTTTTACCTTCTTTTTTAGATTCCGAGCAGTTTTACTTAACTTTAGATTATCACTTTCTTGTAGCTCAATTTAAAAGCGAACTAGCTTACATTGAAAAATATTGGAGCGATTTGGGTCGTCCGACTTTGACTTTAATGTTAACTCGCACCATGTTAGAAACAGGTAGCGAAGCATTATTATCATTAATGGAAGAACTTAAAGAGGGTGTGTGTGACGGCGTGCGGGTAAAATTGGGTAGACTAAATCAGTTAATGCTTACCGCTAATATTCAAAGAATTGATTTACAGCAAAATTTTGAATTTAAAAAGTCACCAGTTACAAACATTGCTTCCCGTAGCTGTTATTTACCTTATAATCCCAACAACAACTGGTTATTAGAACATACCCAAGAATTCCAAATGGAATGCGAGACCAACTTAGAATTCTTGCTTGATTCGTTGCTCTCCTCCGATAATCTTTACGAACAAATCGAATTATTGCAGACATTGACCCGGTTACAGGGACTTGATTTCGACACCGGATTTGGCGAACCTGGTAATACTGTAAAAGTATCGGATTTACTTGAGGAAGTTTACTACAAAGCAGGTGAAATAGGACTTTGGGCGGTTGTGCGTCGGGCTGCGGGATTGCTGCAAATGGGAGATATGCGCTTGTCCGATATAGTCACCAGCCTTTTAGCACGGGGTAAGCAAATAGCAGTGGGTAGAGCTTATAACGAAGCATCTTTAATCACCGTACCGCTTTCCCACAAAGAAATAGTCGAGAAAATCAAAAACTTCTGTCGTGATGATGTGAGAGACGGAGTTTTAACTCAAGAAATTCTGATTTACTTGCGTACCTTAATCAATTCCGAACCAGAAATATTTAAAGGATTACTTACCATTAGAACCAGTCATCTGATCTTATTTATTACCAGTAAACTTGCTAGAAAGGAAGATATTACCCAAGACGAAGCTTACGAACAATTGATGCAGCGATCGCCCTTTGAAGTTAAAACAAGGTTACGCGACTGTTTGTTAGAATATTCCGGCATGAATCATCTGTTGCGTCAGCAAGAATCACTCCACGTCAAGCAGAAAGAAAACGAAATAGATTGGATCGTCAAGTCAGTAAATATAGAAAAAATAGAAGTACCTACAGGAGGTTGGAGAAGATATCGGCAAGCAGAAGGAGCAATCAACCGCGTACCCGAAGACTTCTTTGAAAGAGTTTGGGAATTGATGCATCACTGCAAAGGTTTGATAATTGGGGATAAATTAGAACGCCGCAACCGCTTGGATAGTATACTAGTATCGGAAATGACGGCATTGGAAAAGAACTTTGCCCTCAGAGTCGAACATTTGTTAAACAAAATAGAAGCCCCAGAATACCGTCAAGCAAACGTTGAAGCCTTAATGGAACTAGCCGCGATCGCGAAAAATAATCCCGATTTACAAATCCGAGAATATATTGTTTTAGATGTATTAATTGGTCATGCCGTCCGGTTGAACTGGTTAAATAATCAACCTCAAAGAAGCGATAAATACGACGAAGATAAAGCCGCAGCATGGCGATATTTTTACAATACTTCTCCTCAAGAATGCGCGAGTAACATTGTCAAAGCGTTGAGATTCTTGACAGAATTTGGGGATGAATTTGTAGTAGACGACGTTGAAGTGGAAGTTTAGATAGATTCTTATTGTAGGGTGTGTTAGACGCACGACTAATTATTAAATAAACGATAATTTATCGAAATCGTCTAACGCACCATCCGCTTATTAGTTAATTACAGATAATTTTTACACGCAGAGTTTTGATTATATAAAGATATTGAAAAAAAATATTTTAATAGGATTTAAAACAATTACAACTTACGTTTGGTGCGTGACGCTACAAAAAGATGTCAGCTTCATAACCTCTATTTAAAACAATTCATCCATTTTCCTCCCCCAAAAGATTAAAATAATTATCTCGACTCCATGCATCTACCTTTCCATGACAAAATCCGCTGACATCAGCAGCAAAAGAATAATCAGCCTCGCACCAGAAAACTGGGTAAAATGGGTAACTCAAATCCCCGACATCACAGCAACAGAAATTCTCGACTCAGAATTTCAGTGGATAAGCCGAGAATCCGACGTACTCATCCGCGCTCAAAGTCCCCAATTCGGTGAATTTCTGGTTTTAAACGAGTTACAATTACGCTATAAAACTGAAATGCCCAGACGAATGCGGGCTTATATCTCATTAGCAGAAGAAAAATATAATCTTCCCGTTTATCCTGTATTAATCAACATTCTCAAAGTTAGTGAAACCGAAATCCCCACTCGATACGAATCGGAATTTGCTGGAATAATTGCCCGTCAAGATTATCGCGTAATTAATTTATGGGAAATCGATGTTGAAACAGCATTTCAACAAAACTTATCTTCTCTACTCCCTTTTGTACCAATTCTTAAAGATGGAGCAGAAGAAGCAACCATACAGCGAGCCTTACAAAGACTTCGTGCTGATGAAGACTTAAATCAATTAGAAACCGTTTTAGCGTTTTTTGCTACCTTCGTAATAGATAGCGCATTAGTCAAACAAATCATGAGGTGGGATATGGCTATATTAACTGAATCTCCTTGGTATCAGCAGATTTTGAAAGAAGGTGAAGCCCGTGGAAGGCAAGAAGGAAGACGAGAAGGAATAATATCTGGTATTGAAGTGGCTTTAGAAGCTAAATTCGGTAATGAAGGATTGCAATTAATGCCACAAATCTCTCAAATTACCGATTTAGAACAATTAAAAGTAATTCAAAGGGGTGTTCAAACTGTTAATTCTATAGAAGAATTTCGCGGGTTAATTTCTTCTTGACACAAAATAACGGATTTAAAAAACCTTACTAGACGCAGAGAGCGCGGAGGAAAGAAATTTAGAGAGACTATCCTCTGCGAAACTTTGCGTTAAACCTCCGCGTACCTTTGCGTTTAAATAACGGATAGCAACTAATCACTCAAAATCACTCGCAAATCCTCGCACCGCAGTAATTAAATCATCCGGTGTACCAATATCTAAATAACTACCATCGGTAAAAGTTTGGGCTTCCACTTGCAAACCTTTGTTTATCGCCGATTGAATTACATTTCCAATCGGAATTTCAGGTAATTGTGGTAAATTTATATCTTCTTTAACAGCAATCAAATACTTGTGCAAAAACTCAGTAAACTCAGGTTTCCAAACAGCAATCCCCCACATAAAACGTAAATCTGACTGAAGCGGCTTTTCAATTATCGAACGAACTTTACCTGTATCATCAAAGTCTACCATCCCCGCTTTTTGAGGTTTATCCGTAGTAAATAGCCCCAAAACCACATCAGCATTATTTAATTCCAAGCGTTTTAATATCTGTATATAAGCATCTTTCGGCTTAAACAAAATATCGGGAAAACCTAAAGCTACCACAGCATCTTTCACAAAAGGATAAGCACTATCCAAAGTAAAAGGTACACCATAAGGTAAACCCATGATTAAATATCCTAAATTCATCGAAAGCATCGAACCATCGCCGAAATATCCTGGAATATCCCACTTACCCGAACGCAAAATAAAATATGCTTTATCAACACCTGCTAGCTGCATTTTTTCCAGCAAGTAGTGAGAAACAACTTTAGGACGTAAATTATTTTGATTATTATCATCACCTCGAAAACCCACAGGATATAATTCCTTACTCAAAGGTAAAGGAGAAATCCGCGTAGCTTTTCCACCAGCCGGAATTAATCCGATTATAGAGCAGTTTTTCATATATATAGGGAGATGGGATGGGGGGATGGGGAGATGGGGGGATGGGGGGATGGGGAGATGGGGAGATGGGGAGATGGGGAGATGGGGGGACAAGGGGAAGATTTTAATCCAAAATCTAGAATACTTTAAATTCTTAACTATTAACTCCTAACTCCTAATTCCTAACTCTTAACTCTTAACTCCTAATTCCTAACTCTTTTAATCCAAAATCTAAAATCTAAAATCTAAAATCCCATAACTCCTAACTAAAAAAATATCCCCCTTTCTCGGCGTATAGTTCTAGCAGAAAAAGGAGGTTAAAAAATTTTATTTAGCGATCGCACTATTTAACAGACACAGCATCAACATCGATAGTACCTGCGTTCTTGGTAGCATTTTCAGTACTAGCTGGTGTTTGCGTATCTGTAACTCCCCTACGTGCTTTAAAACCATCGATCGCAAGTTGTGAGAATTCGCTAACCAACACTGTTAACAGAAAAACATCGTCAAGTTGCCCAACAATGGGGAAAATATCTGGAAGTACATCAATGGGACTGGCAAAATACGCGAGAGTTCCTAAGACTACCCACCAACGGTATTTAGGATTACGAACCAAACCACGATACCATTCGTAAACTGATTGAACTGAGAATTTCATAGTTTTTAGCTTCTATTTAGCTTTAATTTTGACAAAATATGACCTAAACTTCCTGTGGGAATAACCGCCCAATAAAGGTATGGAATATGCTACCAACTTTTTACAGGTTGGTGCAGGCTCATAACATACACGATAGTTCACATTCAATGTAGAACTTGTGCATTAATCTCTAAAATTAAAGTGGTTAGAGATATTTTTTGGTTGAGGATGAACGGAGGAGACCCCATATCATGAATATTGAAGATATTGTACGTAAGATTGGGCCAGTGGTATGGCCTTTGCTGTTTTTTTCGATTTTATCTTTGAGCGTGATTTTTGAGCGGATATGGTTCTGGCTAAGAATTTCAACTCAAGAAAGGAAAATTGTTGACCGGGTGTTAGATGCGGCTCAAGATGATTGGAGTGTAGCAACGGAAATTGCCGAACGAGCAACTCATCAACCTATAGGTAGATTTCTTTATGCTCCTTTAGCTTTACCAAGAAGAGACCCCGAAACTTTTAGATTAGCGCTCGAATCCACTGCTGAGCATGAATTAGCTTTGATGCGTCGCGGCGAAAAAGTCTTAGAATTGGTGATTGCTGTTGCACCTTTATTAGGATTATTCGGTACGGTTTGGGGTTTGATTCGATCTCTTGAGTCAATCAAAATTTCGGATTTAGGTACGGAAGCTAGTGCAGGAGTTACTACTGGGATTGGGGAAGCGCTATACAGTACTTTAGCTGGTCTAGTAGTGGCGATTGTCAGTTTGATATTCTACCGATGGTTTCAAGGTTTGCTAGTTAATCAAGTCAAAGTTTTTCGTAAAGCTGGAAATGAGTTGGAGTTACTTTATCGTCAATTTCCTCCAACCGATAGCGATCTTAGACCTGTTAGTAGAGCGCTACCTGAAGTAAATCTAAAAGATACTACGCAGGAAAATTCTAAAAGCCCGCGTAAACGAGGTAAAAACAAGCTATCCGAATTTCCTCAATCAGTAGATTCCGAACCACCCGAATCTGAAGATAAAAATCCGAATTAAAGTTCGTAATTGATAATATACGCTCCACACACACCACATAAACCGACATTATTTGCAATGCCGAATTGTTTAATTACATCGGTTTCGGCGTAATTATTCAATTATTAGGCTAATCAATAAATGCCTTTCTTTGTAGCGGTCAAATGAAAATAAACCTAAATAATCCACCCGAAGACGTTCAAGTTCAAATTATCCCGTTAATTGATGTTGTTTTTTGCATCCTGACATTTTTTATTTTGGCATCATTACAATTTACTCGCCAACAATCAATTAACATCGATTTACCCCGAGCTAATACTGCTACATCTAGCGCTCAAGCAGAGACAGAACGGGAAATATTACCCGTAACTATTGATGCTGTTGGTCAAATTTATGTAGAGAAACAGCCGGTACAGCGTCAGCAATTAGCAGATATTTTGAAGAGGTATCTTGTAGATAATCCCAAAGGTACTTTAGTGCTGTATGCTTCGCGATCGGCAACTTACAATGATGTGATTGAAATCCTCGACCTACTGCGACAAGTTGGTGGCGATCGCGTTTCTCTAGCAATTATACCCGGTTCTTCAGAACAACCCCCGAACCCACAACAACCACTTCCTGGTTTTCCTCTTAATCCAGGTACTACTCCAGATGGAACGCTACCATTGCCAGGTGCTTCACCACTCGCTCCTAATTTCCCTCAAAACAACCCGAATCTGAATCTACCCCCCGGTAGCACTCAAATTCCCCTTCCTAGTATCCCCAATCAACCCCAAACCCAACAAGGGATTCCGCCAAGAATCCCTAGCGGTAATAGCGGTTCTACAGTTCCTCCAGTATCGATCCCTATAGCACCAGTTCCTCAACCTCAAGCAACCGTTGCTCCCGTTGCACCCACTCAGACGAATCCTAGCCCTTAGTTGGGACAAGGGGACAAGGGGATGGGGAGACAAGGGGACAAGGGGACAAGGGGATGGGGGGACAAGGGGATGGGGGGACAAGGGGATGGGGAGAAAAATAATTCATAAC
>NZ_JAYGHM010000034.1:50465-85629 GCF_034931125.1 Rivularia sp. UHCC 0363
TAAAGTCCAAAATCCATTGACGCGGAAACGTCTTCCCGTCTTTGTAATCCAAAATCTAAAATCTAAAATCTAAAATTATGAGAGAGGAGTTGCTCGAATGAATATCCTGTCACTTCTAATTGCTTGGTTAGTAACAGCCGTTAGCTTTTTAATTATTAGCAAAATTCCCTTAATAGGGGTTGAAGTTGATTCTTTAAATAAAAGCTTTGTTTCTGCGGCTGTTCTGGGTATTGTGACTGTATTAGTTAAACCAGTCCTTGGACTATTTTTTGCAATACCAAACTTTCTGACTCTGACTCTATTTCAAGGGGTTTTTACCTTTATTATCTCCGCGATTTGTTTCGGTATTGCAGCATTTTTAGTACAAGGATTCCGCTTGCGTTACGGAATTTGGAGCGCAATCATGGGAGCGCTAGCACTATCAGTTATCAGCAGCTTGATTTACTCGATTTTGCCCGTGTAAACCTCAAAGTTAGGAGCGAGAACGATCGATAAAAATTTCCTCCTAACTTGTTTACAAGCAATTAAAAAATCATTCCTTGTTTGGAGGTGCAACTGTAGCACTGGATTGTTGAGCGCGTTGCTCGCGTCTTTTACGCTCTGCTGCAATCATATCCGCCATTACTACCGCAGCTTGTGCCATTTTATCTAAGTTAGAGCGGTATAAATCTAAATCTTTACTCAGCTTATCGTCAGATAAATGCAAGCCATTGGCAATATTTTTCAAAGCTTCGTTACGAAGTTTTTCATCTTTAACCATCTCTGGATCTGATGATTCGAGCAAAGTATATAATCCAATCGCAAACAACCGACTGTATTTAAACTTTGGGTTATTCGCAATATTTTCCAATAATGCTTGTAATTCAGAATTATTGCCTAAACGTTGCTGGCTCAAATCTGTAACCAAATCTTTCGCTGGCAAGCTTTTAGCTATATCTTCCAACATACTGGCATCTTGCCTGTATTTTTGCGGGTCTTCCTCTATAGACTTAATTAAAGAATTGTAAATCGATTCTTTATCCTCATCGGGCTTGTAACCCTGCATAAATCTTTCAAATGTCGTAACAACACCCAAAGCATAAATGGGGTTGTATTGGAAGTCAGCATTTACACTGAGCAGGTGCATTTCTACCATTAACTCTTCTACCACCCGACGGTAAATCGTATTGATTGGACGGGTGTGAAGACTGTAGAAAGTTCGTTTTGTATCAGAAACAGTACGGACGTTATTCACAAAGAAGTTTTTTTTGAAATTTAAGGGTAATGTAAACTTATTCTCGCGCTTGTAGGCGACTTTGCCAAGTAATGGTTTTGAGATATACCAATGTCGGGGGAATGCATCTTCCATTTTATTGGAAGCAATTACGGCTTTACAATAGCTATTTGAGGCTGTAATTAAAAAGGTTATAGCCATATTTTAAATATAGCGTTCGGGAACATAACCCCTTTTCCGATATAATCAACCTATCTTTATAATAATTTAATATTAGATTTGTGATGAGTTCTTTACCCCAATTAAGCACCATTGCTGAGTATCTAGCAGGTGAGTTTGATAATCGGGAGCAAGCAATTGCCGATCCGGCTTGGTACGTACATTTGCGTATGTGGCAAAGACCTGTATCTTTATTTCAAGAAGATAGTCTAACCTTGTTTGCCGAACAAGCCAATGTCCTTAATATAGAGCAGCCTTACCGTCAGCGAATTATGCGGGTGACAAAGGCGATCGCCGATGCATCCTTCAAGGTACAATATTATGCGTTTAAAGACCCAAATGCTTGGCGCGGTGCAGGTCGAAATTATGAGTTACTTAACGCTCTAACTCCCGAACAATTAAATCTGCTACCGGGATGCGTTTTGAATGTAAATGTAGAATCTGCTCAAGACCAATACAGGTTTATTGCCAAACCCATAGCAGATAGTCGCTGCACTTTTGACTATGACGGTAAAACAGTTGAAGTTTCTCTGGGATTTGAAGCAACCCAGCAAGAATTTTTCAGCTATGACAAAGGAATTGATTCTGTAACCCGAAAAGCAACTTGGGGTGCAATCTTGGGACCTTATCGCTATATCAAATTAGAACAGTATTAAAAAAGTTAGGAGTGAAGAGTGAAGAGTTATAAAAACTTTTAATCGGCTGTATTTAAAGAAAATTTAAGAGTTAAAAGTTAAAAATTGAGGTTTGTACAATATAGTTTGTATTTGGATTATTTGTCTACTTTAGAAGCAAGAATATTTAACAACCTTTTAATATCAAAAGGTAAATTAAATTAAACTTAATTCTTAACTCCTAAAATCTCATAAAGACGTAGCAGTGCTACGTCTCTACAACTTATTTTTAGCTAGCAATACTGCGAGGAACACCCTCTAAAGCTTCCTCTTCAGTTTCAAAGATTTCAAATACGGTATCCATCATCGTTACTTCAAATACTAACTTTGCTTCTGGATGCACGTTACAAATGCGGAAACTACCCTTCACTTTATCCGCATCACGCATTCCAGCTACCAAAGAAGTAAGACCGGAACTATCAATAAAATTTACCTGTCCTAAATTTACAACCACATGAGGACTAAGTTTAGAGATACATTCTTGTAGTTTGAGACGAAATTGCCAAGCTGTAGTAATGTCTAAACGACCAGTGGGTGTTAAAACAATAACGGTATTTCCGTCCCCAGTCGTATAACTTTTTTGTTCTATATGAATCATAAAGTTTTCCCTAAGCACTCTTTAAACTAACTAGTTAGATACTGCTATTTCTGCAAATTAGTTGTGAAACTCATAAATGCTACTTGATGATTTCCATAAAAATTAGTTATGGATTAAAATAGCAGGTTCCAATTCCTTTACAAAAATCATTAACGCTGTAGCGATTTGATCGGCTACAGCCTTAATTGTCACCTTGCAGAAATAGTATATTTAGTAGTCTAACTCACATTATTTAAGTATGGCTCTGGTTCCAGTTGACCCAATCTTGAGGTTTGAGAAAGGTTTCGTACAATTCAGCTTCTGGAGTGTTAGGTTCTGGCTTATACCCATATTCCCAGCGTACCATCGGTGGTAAGGACATCAAAATTGACTCAGTACGACCGTTGGTTTGTAGACCAAAAATTGTGCCTCTGTCGTAAACCAAATTAAACTCCACATATCTACCCCGACGATATAGCTGAAAATCTCGCTGGCGATCGCCATATTCCATCGGGTGTCTTTTTTTGACAATTGGTAGATAAGCCGGTAAAAATGCTTTACCGCATTCTTGAACAAAGCTAAATATTTCTTCCCAGTTACGAGTCGGTAATTCGCCGATTTCACCGCTATACTCAGCCGCAGCTTTATCTGGATGGGGACCGCGATACAAAGCACCCGTTCCGTCTTGATAATCGAAAAATAAACCACCCACACCCCTGGTTTCTTGACGATGGTTGAGGTAAAAATATTCATCGCACCAGCGTTTGAACACCGGATAATATTCTTGATGGTGATGATCGCAAGCCTGTTTATAAGTTTTGTGAAAATGCATTGCATCTTCAGCAAAAGGATAGTAAGGAGTCATATCTGCACCACCACCAAACCACCAAACGGGGCCTGCTTCAAAGTAGCGGTAATTCAAATGGACTGTAGGCACGTAAGGATTGCGGGGGTGCAGCACCATTGAAGTTCCCGTCGCATAAAACTTGTGTCCTTCAGCTTCTGGACGGTTAGCTAAAATTGAAGGTGGTAAATGAGAACCCCAAACTTCAGAAAAATTTACGCCACCTTGTTCAAAAATTGCACCCTCGCGTAAAACCCGCGAACGTCCGCCACCACCTTCGGGACGTTCCCAACTATCTTCTTGAAATTGCCCCGATCCATCAAGTTCAGCTAAAGATTGGGAAATCTCATCTTGCAATTGTTTCATAAACTCGCTGACTCTAGTTTTAGCGTCAGATGGTGGCAAAGGATGAGCAGAAGATGATATTTGGGAGGTTGGTGATGTCAACATAATAATCTAGATCTAAATAACAATTTTTAGTTTTATGATTTGGAACGCCAGCTGTTTTATCCCGCACTCAGGTTTTGTCCGCAAGTCGGGGATGCAGTGTAAATAATTCACGTATCCCGGTTACGTGAATAAACTTATTCTCCCTCAAATAGGTATAGGCTTGTATATTGATTAATTTTTTGCAACTTTTTTATGCGATCGCCCCAGCATTGAGACTAAATTCTGTAACAATAACCTGTAAGCACCTGCTGTTCTCCCAGGGATTCGGGAAAAAAGCGTACAGCGAACAAGCCAGCAGTTATCAAGTAAGTTTAGCGTTCCATGTGGGAATATTAAAGCTTTACTTAAACAACTGTAACTAGTGCTATTTTTGCCTTTTTTATAAAAATGGTCGGATATTAGTCGGGAATTTATATCTATTTTTAAGTGTGAAGCCAGGAGGATTAAGAGAATGCAAGGTTGGTTATCAAAATTTATCAACCGCAAACGTCGTCAAGTTTGTGTCTCTTTGGTGCGAAGCTATGGCGAAATTAGTTCTGCTTCGGTGGATGAAATATGGCATAAAGTTGTTGACTTGGCAGATGTTTCCTGGCACCCATTATTTAAAAGTACTAACTTACCTTACGGATTAGTACCCAAACCAGGATTGATTTATCAAGTAGTAACTCGTTTCTCACCGATCCCCATCCGCGTTTTTGTCGAACGTGTTAATCCTAGAGAACTTCTAAGTGTGAGAATTTTAGCAGTTCCGGGTGTAGAAGAACGAATCAGTTACAAAATAGAATCCACGGTTTGCGGTAGTTGTTTGTCTTATTCCGTAACCTTACGCGGTTGGTTGTCTCCCTTAGTTTGGTCTTTCTCCCGTCCTTATGCTCACAAAGTAGCACGGGCTTTAATCGAAGCCGTTGAAGAAGCCGCAATCACAGCAGTATCGGGGAAAAGGAAATCAATGCAGTCTGAATTTTTCTAATTTTGGATTTTAAATTACCCTGCGGGAACACGCTTGCGCGTCAATGGATTTTGGATTTGTCCGTTCACCGCAAGGTGTTCCGAGAGGGAAGGACACGCTACGCGAATGGATCAAAGGAGTTGGGTATGGGACATGGGCTGTGGTAAGGAAAAGAATAAATTACTTTCTACTCCCTATTTCCTACTCCCTACTCCCTACTCCCAATACTCATAAATTTGTGAAAAATACCATGCAAAATGTTCTCGATTCAAGTTCGGTTTTAGAAGTGTTGCGACCTGTGGAAGACCCAGAACTTCGGAAAAGTTTGGTGGAACTCAACATGATTCGTAATGTCAAAATTGTAGATGGCAAGGTGAGCTTCACTTTGGTTTTAACTACACCTGCTTGTCCTTTACGAGAGTTTATTGTTGAGGACTGTCAAAAAGCTGTGAGAAAGCTTCCCGGTGTTACGGACGTATCGGTGGAAGTAACGGCAGAAACACCCCAGGCAAAAAGCTTACCCGATCGCAATGGTGTACCTGGGATCAAAAATATTATTGCTGTTTCTAGCGGTAAAGGTGGTGTCGGTAAAAGCACGGTGGCTGTAAATATCGCTGTTGCATTAGCTCAAACTGGAGCAAAGGTAGGTTTGCTCGATGCCGATATTTACGGACCCAATGACCCCACAATGTTAGGGCTGGAGTCAGCGAAAATCAATGTCCGTCAAGGTGAAAAAGGTGAAATCCTGGAACCTGCTTTTAATCACGGAGTCAAACTAGTTTCAATGGGTTTTCTGATCGACCGGGATCAACCCGTAATCTGGCGCGGACCGATGTTGAATGGAGTAATTCGCCAGTTTTTGTATCAAGTGGAATGGGGAGAACTAGATTATTTAATTGTAGATATGCCTCCAGGAACGGGTGACGCTCAGCTAACATTGACACAAGCAGTACCGATCGCGGGTGCCGTAATTGTAACTACACCGCAAAACGTAGCTTTACTCGATTCTCGTAAAGGCTTGCGGATGTTTCAGCAGATGAACGTACCAGTTTTGGGGATTATTGAAAATATGAGTTATTTTATACCCCCAGATATGCCTGATAAACAGTATGATATTTTCGGTTCCGGTGGTGGTTCCAAAACGGCGAATGAACTTGGAATACCTTTATTGGGGTGCGTACCATTGGAAATATCTACAAGAGTTGGGGGAGACAACGGTATCCCAATAGTTGTAGCCGATGCAAATTCCGCTTCGGCAATTGCTTTAACAAAAATTGCCTTAGCGATCGCCGGAAAAGTATCAGTAGCTGCTTTGACATAACCTGATAAAAGAATCTGGATTTCTGTCTGGGTAGCTGACTGAGTACTGAGAATAAAGATTAAAAGACATTTGCAAAATCAAGTATTTAAAATCTCAGGTAAAAATCTCAGGTATCAATCAGGCTCAATGTTATTAAAAAAGTCACGCTACTCACGGAATAGAAATCGCTGGCAGTATTTGTTCAAACCCTGGCAGCAAACTGATTTACTTTTATTTTTGTTACCAGTTATCATCAGTATATTTGGTGGCTTTGCAATCCTCAGTACCGTATTAAATCAAGATAAAAGCTACTGGTGGGTACACTTATTAGTAGCAGGTGTTGGTTTATTATTGGCCCTACTGATAGCCCGCACCCGTTATGAAAGTTTGCAAAAGTTACACTGGGTTACTTACACGCTGACAAACATAAGTTTGATCGCAGTAATGGCTATAGGTGTTAGTGCAAAAGGCGCACAGCGGTGGATTACTGTGGGCGGCTTTAACGTACAGCCGTCAGAATTTGCCAAAATCGGCGTAATTATCACCTTAGCTGCGTTGTTACACAAGCGCACGGCTGACACTCTGCCCAACTTTTTTAGAGCTTTAGCGACAACGGCGGTTCCTTGGGGGTTGGTATTTTTACAGCCAGACTTAGCAACATCATTGGTGTTTGGTGCGATTGTATTAGGAATGCTTTATTGGGCAAATGCGAATCCAGGCTGGTTAATACTGTTAGTTTCTCCAATAGTAGCGGCGATTTTGTTTAGCACACCTTGGCCCTGGTCTGAACCAATACTCTTATCTAAGGACATATTTTTTACGCCTTTGGGTTTGATTTGGTCTATTACTATGGGCTTAGTAGGCTGGCGCACTCTTCCTGGAAAAAGATTTGGTCTGGGTGGTATAGGGGCGTTAGCTTTGAACCTTTTGGGTGGAGAAATCGGCATCTTTATTTGGAACCATTTACTCAAGGAATATCAAAAAGGTCGAATCACCTCATTTCTTGACCCCGAACAAGATCCCCTCGGAACTGGGTACCACCTAATTCAATCTCGTATCGCTATTGGTGCTGGGGAATGGTTTGGTTCTGGTCCCTTTAACGGTGCGATGACTCAGCTAAATTTCGTTCCCGAACAGCATACAGACTTTATTTTCTCAGCAGTTGGCGAACAGTTCGGTTTTATTGGCAGTGTAGTATTATTGCTGGGATTTTGCTTGCTCTGCCAGCGTCTACTGCATATTGCTTTAACCGCGAAAGATAATTTTGGCTCATTATTAGCAATTGGCGTTTTGGCAATGATTGTGTTCCAGTTAGTTGTTAATATTGGGATGACTATAGGCTTAGCGCCAGTAGCAGGAATTCCTCTACCATTTATGAGCTATGGTGGTTCGGCGATGTTAGCCAACTTTATCGGGGTTGGACTAGTTGAATCAGTGGCAAACTTCCGCCAATTAAATAAGTATTAGCAATCAGTTATCAGCGAGCAGCGAACAATGGGCAACTTTTAGATTCTTGATTAACCGCAGTCTAATAACTGATAATTGATAATCGCTCGCTGATAATTGATAATTGATAATTGATAATTGAAAAGAGCAATAATTATGATTTTGCCTGGAGCAACCGTTCGTGTCACAAATCCCGCAGATACCTACTACCGGATGAGCGGACTTGTACAACGAGTCACTGATGGTAAGGTAGCTGTACTATTTGAAGGTGGTAATTGGGATAAATTGATTACCTTTCGATTCAGTGAGTTAGAGCCTGTAGATCCTACCGCAGGACGTAAAAAATAGTAAAAATAAATTAGTTATGAGTTGATTAGGAGTTTTGTACTATTTGTTATTATCTTTTTAATTGATAATTCATAACTCTTAACTCATAACTCATCACTCAATTCTTATGCGCCTTCCTTTACCGCAATTTAGTAACAGCGATCGCCACCCCAATCATTTTGCTGAAGTGATTGAAACCGCGAGTTGTGATTTTTTAGCTCAGTGTTTAGACCCGGAAGACTTAAGCTTTCCACCGATGCCTCCCTTCGGTAGTTGGGTGTGTTCGGTGGATGAAGAATCAGCCAATAAGGTGTTTGCCGTTGTATTTCATGCAACCACCATGCCGATAGATTCCGTACATAGACCAGTAGCTTTAGGGTTATCGCTGCAAGATTTGCGAGAGGAACAACCCCAAATATTTGCCATGCTCAAAACTGAATTTCGCGCCGCGATTGTCGGATTTGAACAGCAAATAAAGGGTAATCAAGTTTATCAGTATCTACCACCTCGTCCGCCACAAATTCATCAAGCGGTTCATCGATGCGAACCAGAGGAGGTACTAAAATTTACTGAAAAATTTGATTTTTTACAAACACTGCTTTCAGTGAATGGTGCGCCGGTTGAGGCTTTGAGCGCAGCAGCAATTCGAGATGTATATCAGTTGCGTAAAGCCGACCGACAGTGGTTAGTTGAAGCTGGACGTTACTTGAGCGTGTTGCTCAAAGACGACTACGACCGTTTGCGATTTATTTTAAATCAAATCCATCCATAGGTAGTTACTTTGTGGATAGTTTTTCGGGTATTCTAGGTATAGTTTTGTAATTTTTTTATAGCCTCACTTTTACATTTTTGTTTAAAAAAGTTTTCACAGTTATAACTGCGATCGCAGCAGCAAATAGCACGTTTTTGCTTTGTCCGCAATAAATCAAATATGGTACTTTTAGAGCGAATTGCAGTCTCACCATACAGTCAAATTATTGAAAAGGAACCAATTGTTTCCTTTTTTTTAATGCTGGTAGTTATTTTAGTCGTACCGATTCTATTTGAACGACTGCGAATACCGGGATTAATTGGTTTAATTTTATCGGGAATATTAATTGGTAATTCTGGGTGGAAATTATTTTATATTGACCATTCTGGTTGGAAATTATTATCAACCATCGGTTTAGCTTACTTAGTATTTGTCGCAGGTTTAGAAGTTGACTTAAATCAATTCCGTCGTCGCAGAAATCGCGCTTTGGGTTTTGGCAGTTTTGCTTTTGGTGTACCTTTGCTACTGGGAACTTTACTGGGAAGAGCTTTTGAATTTAACTGGTTAAGTTCGATATTAATTGGCTCAATAATTGCTTCTTATACCATGCTGGCATATCCCATTATTAATCGTTTGGGATTAATGAACAATGAAGCGGTAGGTGTGACAATTGGAGCCAGCATCTTTACAGATATTGCTGCATTATTGATGTTGGCTGTATGTGTGGCAATTCATGTAAAAGATTTTAATGTTTGGCAAACGATTGCATTACTAGGCTGGTTAACTGTCTATTCGGTAGTAGTTTTAGTCGGTTTTGATTGGGCTGGTAAAGAATTTTTGCGAAGGTCGGGGGAAGATGAAGGAAACCAATTTTTGTTTGTACTCTTAGCGGTATTTCTAGCAGGTGTAGGCGCTCAATTAATTGGCATAGAAATAATTATTGGAGCCTTTTTTGCTGGATTAGCAGTCAATGAAGTTATCGGAGATGGACCAGTCAAACAAAAGATTGTATTTGTGGGTAGCGTGTTATTTATCCCAATTTTCTTTGTTGACCTTGGTTTTCAGCTTGATTTGCCTGCGTTTATCAAAAATATGAATTTCCTTAGTCTGACCCTATTTCTCGTTTTGGGTTTAGTTATAAGCAAATTTATTGCAGCATTATTAGCAAAATTAATTTACCGCTACAATTGGCGCGAAATATTGATAATGTGGTCTATCTGTATACCTCAAGTAGGAATAACTTCTTGTGTGACTATAGTAGGATATCAAGCACAATTGTTGTCTGTTGAAGTTTTAAATAGCGTCATAGTTTTAATGCTGGTAACTTCATTTATCGGACCGATAATTACCAGTCGGGTTGCAGTGGGTTTACATACTTCATTAATAAAACAACAAGAAACAGCAGCAAATTACGATGTTTCCCAGATAGACACCCCTTTCAGTATCGTAGTACCCGTTTACAATCCCCAAACACAGCAGCATTTAATGGAAATGGCTGCATTATTAGCGCATCAAACCCAAGGCAAAATTATACCTTTAGCAATTGCGACTGCTGCGGCTCATATGGATGCACCCCAGTTAGAAAATTCATTGTTAAGAAGCGAAAGATTGTTGAACAAAGCCACAGCATTAAGTCGGATTTTGGATGTAGAAGCAGAACCCTTATTACGAATAGATGATGCTTTTGCTCAAGGAATTAGTCGAGCAGCTAGAGAAAAAAAGGCAAATTTGATTGTCATGGGTTGGGGTAAGCGCACGGGGTTAAAAGCGCGTTTATTCGGTAACGTGATTGATGGTGTATTATGGGCATCTCATTGTCCGGTAGCCGTTACCCGTCTTGTCGAATCACCATCCAAAATCCAGCGCATTTTAGTACCGATCGAAAATTTAACCGCACCTATATTACAGTCAGTGCAGTTCGCTCAGATTCTCGGAGAATCAAATCAAGCCCAAGTTACCGTACTCAACGTGTGCGATCGCCGTACTAGTTCTAGTAAAATATCATGGCGGCGATCGCAACTTTCGCTGATGTTATCTAAACTCGGTTTATCCAATCCACCCGAAATTCAAATTGTCGCTCACGAAAATGTTGCTCTAGCAATATTACAAGCAGCCAGACTATATGATTTAGTGGTTCTACCTTTTATTCGTAACCGTACTATTCCCGGTGGATTAGCTATTAGTGATGTCACAACTCAGTTAGCAAGTCAACTTACTTGTTCCATCGTTCTGCTCGGAGAACCAGCACAGCGTACTAATAATGCCACCGTCAACGCTGGTGTAGCTAGCAGTCAGTTACCAGTTACCAGTTATCAGTGAACAGTAAACAGTGAACAGTTATTAATTAATTTCTCTCCATCTCCCCATCCCCTTGTCCCCCCATCTCCCCACCCCCTTGTCTCCCTATCTCCATCCCTAGATATAAATGTAGTCCACTACAATAACTTTAACTTGTTAAATTTTTGATAAACTTTAGCGCCAAACTTCACAGTTGCTACACAATATTTGTTATTTTTCTTAGGGATTGTTAAAAACGTACACATAATAGGAATCATTTTGCATCTAGAGGTTTGGGACTGATTCAAAATAAATTTTGAATTATCCGTACTTTTACTCTATTTTTGTTATCGGGCTGGGTATCCTAAAGACAAGCATAATCAAATAACGTAAATATTTTGTAATTAACCGAACAACTATGAGAATATTGGTGACTGGTGGAGCTGGGTTTATTGGTTCCCATCTGATCGACAGATTGATGAATGATGGGCATGAAGTAATTTGTTTGGATAATTTCTACACCGGACACAAACGGAATATCCTCCAATGGTTGAATCATCCGTATTTTGAACTTATTCGTCACGACATCACCGAACCAATTAGGTTAGAAGTAGCACAGATTTATCATTTGGCTTGTCCGGCTTCTCCAGTACATTATCAGTACAACCCTGTAAAAACAGTTAAAACCAATGTTATGGGTACGCTGAATATGTTGGGGTTGGCTAAGCGTGTTAAAGCAAGGATTTTACTGGCTTCAACAAGTGAAGTTTATGGAGACCCGGAAGTTCATCCCCAAAGTGAAGAATATCGCGGTAGCGTTAACCCGATTGGACTTCGTTCCTGCTATGACGAAGGTAAGCGGATTGCTGAAACGCTGATGTTTGACTATCACAGACAAAATGACGTTGATATTCGCGTTGCTCGGATTTTTAACACCTACGGTCCTCGGATGTTTGAATATGATGGACGGGTGGTTAGTAATTTTATAGTTCAAGCTTTGCAAGGTACACCTTTAACCGTCTACGGAGATGGTTCGCAAACTCGTAGTTTTTGCTACGTTGACAACTTGGTAGATGGACTGATGCGTTTGATGAATGGAGACCATATCGGACCAATTAATTTGGGTAATCCGGATGAATACACCATTCTGCAATTAGCGCAAACAGTCCAGAATATGGTGAATCCAGATGTAAAAATCAAATTTGAGCCATTACCTTCCGATGACCCCCGCCGCCGTCGCCCCGATATTACCAAAGCCAGGACTTTGTTAAATTGGGAACCTACCATTCCTCTTCAAGAAGGGTTAAAACAGACAATAGAAGATTTCCGGGAGCGGATAACAACCACTGAAAAGTCAGTTGTCAATAGTAGTGGCAAGTAACAAACAATACTATTTGCTCAAAGTTGGTTGTAAACCATATCCTTGACTATCGAATATTGAGTTGAACAAGTGCAAAAAAAGAGAGGAATTAAATAATATGCGAGTTTGCGTAATTGGTACTGGTTATGTTGGTTTGGTAACAGGAGCTTGCTTGGCTCACATTGGGCATGATGTAATTTGTATAGATAATAACGAAGAGAAAGTTAAATTGATGAAGTCCGGGCAATCGCCAATTTTTGAACCGGGACTCTCGGAAATTATGCAAGATGCCATTAAATCAGGGAAAATTCAGTTTTCTAGTGATTTAGCTGGAGGAGTTGCTCACGGAGAAATTTTATTTATTGCTGTAGGAACTCCACCTCTACCTACAGGTGAAAGCGATACCCGTTATGTAGAAGCGGTTGCAAAAGGTATCGGAACTCATTTAAACGGTGGTTACAAAGTTATTGTTAACAAGTCCACAGTACCTATTGGGTCGGGAGACTGGGTACGGATGATTGTTCTCGATGGAATTGCCGAACGTCAAAAAGAATTAGTACCCGCAGGTGGAAACAAGAGTGAAGATAAGTTGCCTACTGGTGATTTTGATGTAATTAGTAACCCCGAATTTTTACGGGAAGGTTCGGCAATTTACGATACTTTCAATCCCGATCGCATTGTTTTGGGAGGCAATTCTCAAAAAGCGATTTCGATGATGAAGGAACTGTATGCTCCGATTGTCGAGCGTCAGTACGCAGAAGATAAATCTTTGCCCCAAGTACCCGTACTATCAACAGATTTATCCTCCGCTGAAATGGTTAAATATGCCGCAAACGCTTTCCTCGCAACCAAAATTAGCTTTATTAACGAAGTTGCTAACATTTGCGATCGCGTTGGTGCTGATGTAACTCAAGTTGCTAAAGGTATTGGTTTAGATTCCCGGATTGGTAACAAGTTCTTAAATGCTGGTATCGGTTGGGGTGGTTCCTGTTTCCCCAAAGACGTATCCGCATTGGTTCACACTGCTGATGACTACGGTTACGATGCTCAGCTACTCAAAGCTACCGTTAGCGTTAACGAACGTCAGCGTTTGATTGCAATGGAAAAACTCCAGCAAGCTTTGAAAATTCTTAAAGGTAAGACTGTAGGTTTACTTGGTTTAACCTTTAAACCCGATACTGACGATATGCGCGATGCACCAGCGCTTAATTTGATTGAGCAGTTAAATCGATTGGGAGCGAAAGTTAAAGCATACGACCCAATTATCTCTCAATCTGGGATGCGTCACGGTCTTTCTGGAGTACAGGTAGAAACCGATTCCGAAAGATTAGCTGATGGCTGCGATGCTTTAGTACTCGTCACTGAATGGAAGCAGTTTAATAATCTAGATTACGCCAAAATGGCGCAGTTGATGAATCATCCCGTAATTATTGATGGTCGTAATTTCCTCGATCCCGAAGCAATCATTAGGGCTGGTTTCCAATATATTGGTGTTGGTCGCTAAATTTTGATTCTGTAATGCACGGGTTTTAGATTTTAGATTATGGAGACTTTGCAGTTGCAAAGTCTCTACATTTTTTTGGGTGTGGAATATTAAACTAGGGAACAATAAAATTTCTAACTCTTAACTCCTAACTCCGGTGGTCCTAACTTAACTGCAACTGAGTGCCAAATTAATCCGGCAACAATCAATGCTATACCGATTTGCCATACAAAAGCTTCGACCCAAAAAGCTAAAAAGACACAAGCTAATAAGCCAATAATTGATAGCCATTGAGGATAAAGTCTTTCGTGACGCGGTAGAGAAAATGCAGCTAAATTAGTTATGGAATAATAAATCAAAACAGTAAAAGCACTGAAAGACCAAGTGGTTTTAACGTTGCCAATTAAGACTAAAACACAAATTATTATACTTACCCCAATTACAGCAGGTGTGGGAGTTGTACCAGTGGTATTCAATCTGGCAAAAATTCTTGGCATATCTCGTCGTCTTCCCATTGCCAGCAACACGCGAGACAAACCTAAAATTAAATTGAGCAATACTCCCAACATGGCGAAAATCGCGCCAATTGCCAAAATTTGCGTTCCTCCCGGAATCCCGAAGCTACGGACTGCGACTTCTAAGGGTGCTGCTTGTCCCGTCAAAGCCGCTTCTCCGAGCTTGTTAGCCCCAATCGTCGCTACAGCAATCGTTGCTACTCCTACATAAACCAGCATCGTTACGATCATCGTGACGACAATTGCTTTAGGAATAGTTTTGCGTGGGTTTTTGGCTTCTTCCCCCAGAGTTGCAATGCGACCGTAACCCGTATAAGCCACAAACATCAAAGCGCTAGCATGAAGCACCTTCGCAGCCGAACTATTAAAAGCCGTTAAATTATCTTTACCCGTAGCGATCGCCGTGGGAATTCCCCCAAATATAAAGAAAATTAAGCTAAAAACCGAAATAGATACAATTACGATATTGACTCGATTAGAGCGACGAATCCCATTTAGAACAATAATTGCGATCGCAATGACAGCGATTATTGCTAGAGGTACGAGAAAACCGCGTCCACTTAAACCTGTAGCATTCAAAAAATATCCAGCAAAACCCAAAGCAGCCGTAGCCGCAGAAGCAGACTTTGCCAACAAAAACATCCATCCAGCGGTAAATCCTAACCAAGAATTCAAATATTTATAGCCGTATTCATAAGAACCACCACTTACAGGATGATTAGCAGCAAGTTGAGCGCTGTTAAGTCCATTACAAATCGCCACCATTGCACCAATAATTACAGCTAAAATCACCGCATTACCCGCAATCCCAGCAGCGATACCAATACTGACAAAAACCCCAGTACCAATAATCGAACCCAGCCCCATCACAGTTGCTCCTACAACCCCCAATTCGCGTCGCAGTTGCGGTGATGATTTAAGTGACACAATACCTCTCCCCCAGAATATTTGGGTTTATTGTACAGTTCAAGTATTGAGTTGATATAGACTGTTAATTACTAAATAGGAGATTGGGGAAGAGTTAGGAGTTAGGAGTTAGGAGTTAGGAGTTAGGAGTTAAGAGTTCGGAGTTAATAGCTTAATTTCCCCCCATCCCCCCATCCCCCCATCCCCCCATCCATATAATTACCCCCCCGTAATCTTCCAGAAGGCTGGTGACTACAGGGGGGTATTAATGGTGACATTAATAAAAACTTGGCTAAAAGAATTACGGTGAAGAACAATTATCAGATTTAAGTGGATAACTGTTCGTTAATTATTTACTAGGTACGTGGTATGCGCTCAATCTCGGCATATCCGCTAAAAATTAATTTTTGACCTTCCGTTTCTAAACGATTAAGCCGCATTTTTACTCCATCTAGGTCAAAACGGTCTAAATCGACCATATTATCTAAAATTTCTGCTAATGCAGTACATAGGGTTTGTGAAATTTCTCTTTGCTCTTCTGGTACCGACTCCAGGTCGATTTGTGGACTTTTGAACGCGACTTTTCGTCGTCGCTCAATACTTACTTTTACAGTCATATTCAACGGGACTAATTCGCCACTATTTAAGTCAGCTTTGGCGAAAATCTTTAACTGATTATCTGGCAGTAATTCTACCCGAACATCGGTAAAAGAAACGGGTTCACCATTAGATAATGCAGTTAATGTCGGTTCCGAAAGGTTTATCAAACGTTTTTTCACTAATTCCGACGTGAAAGCCTGATTAATTCCTTCTTCGGTTAACACAACTTGGGCGATCGCCTGAGTGGGTTGCTTCAAACGCAGCTTACCGCTTAGTACCGAACTAAAGTCGATAGACACAGCATCGGTTTCAAACGACATCTCCTCAACGAAGAAATCCTTACGAATTATCAAGCCGCGACCACCCATTTTGAAGCTGTCAATACTGCCCTGTAAAAGCTTGCTGGAGGGATAGCAGCGGACAAAGACTTCTACCGACTCGCTTTTAGTAAACAAGTGGCGAATCGTTTGGCTCGCAACGGTGTTGAGCATCTGCTCTCCCCAGTCGCTACCTTTAGAATCTTTAAAACCAGTAAGTCCGCCAAACATTTTAAGTACAGGTTACTAGAAGTTCTTTGTATTTTTGTAACAAATTGTGAACTTTTCAGCAACCTTCCAGAGATTAATTATGCTGATGATATTACACAAAATGATTGATAATAGTTAACTTTATTTAGCCTAAATCCTTTGCTGCATTGGGTTTGAGTGTATTTTTGCTTTTAATAAAAAAATTATTTAAAAAATAAAATGTTATTAACAGCTTACAAACTCATATTTAGCAAAGCAAAAGTGAAGGCTCGGTCTCTGTAAAGTTTTGCGATCGAGGAAGCTGAAGGCAAAAGTACTAAAAAATATTCTTTTAACTCCACAAAGAAGTATTGTCAATATCTATTCCTGAAAGCAATTTTTCTTCCTGAAGACAGATGCGATATAAAAAATTGCTTTTTTATACGTCTCATTTAATTGCTCGTGAGAAGTCTTGGGTATAAAAATAATAAAGTAGTGATTACTTAATAGTAGCGAATTTGCTGTTCATTTTGGTTAAATTTTAACCGCTAAAGTAGGGATATTGTATTACCCTTTTGATGTTATTCATCCACATACTTCGCCTTAATCCTTCCATTAAAATTTGCTTGAAATTACGGCGTACTCACTTAGTATAGCTTTCATTTGTGCTGATTTGAATCTATTTTTATTTGATTTAATTTATTAAATATTTTTTGTTGTGATTTAAATAATCTTATAAATAATATTAAAAAAAATTATATTTAAAATGCGATTCTTAAGCATCATAACTCAACGTCATTAAATGTTTATCAGTTTTATCGGTTGTTTATTTAAATTTATTAGTGTTTTTATATACTTAGCATTCTTTTTGTAAGTGTTATTTCTTATCTAATTCTGGGAACTATAAAAGTATAAGTTTCCAGGTGCAAAAATGGACACCTTCGCAATAACAGCAGTTGAAGAGATGCGCTATGACAGGCATCACTCGATTGACTGGTGGGATCAAAGCAGGCTGAATGATACCAAAATACTGGTTGCTGGAGGGGGTGCTTTGAGCAATGAGGTACTAAAGAATCTAGCAATGGTGGGTGTTGGAAATATTACCGTTATTGATTTTGATACGGTATCAATTACTAACCTTACGCGCTCTGTTTTGTTTCGAGAATGGGATGTTGGCAGGCTTGTCTAAAGTAAAAGCTGCTCGTCAACGGGCTTTAGAAATCAATCCAGAAATAGAGATTCAGGCAATTCACGGTGATTTAGAATTTGAGCTTGGTATCGGAGATGTGCGCGATCGCAATCTCATTATCGGTTGTCTTGATAGCGTTAATGCTCGTTGGGCAATTAATCAGCTTGCTTATCGCGCTGGAATTCCTTGGATAAATGGGGGTATTGGGGTAGCTGAAGGGGAAGTAAGCTTTTTCGATCCGAATAAATCTACCGCTTGTTACGAGTGCAGCATTTCTCAGCAGATGTGGCAACGGCGCGATCGGCGATATTCCTGTCAAGGGATGAAACCCACATTCCGCACCTTGAGTGTCACAATCGGTAATCACTTAATTTTTCCCATACTTTGAGATAAAAATTATGCTGGCATAGCTTTTAATATCAGTTAAAACAAGGAGATTGAGTATATAAACTAGCTTTGTTTTATTCTAAAAAACAGTAAAAACACCTTTGTGAGAGTTCGGGTGCGGAATGTGGGTTCCAATGTTGGGTTACGACACGATTAATGTAGTTACTTGTTACAACTCAAATTGATTTTCGTGTCTAACCCAACCTACAAATACTGCTCGGTTAAACTTACAAACCCGAAAATCCGTCGGTTGACATTTATAAAACTTTGTTGGGTTACGACACGATTAATTTAGTTGCTTATTACAAATTAAATTCCTCAATCGTGTCTAACCCAACCTACCAATTACCAATTACCGCTGCAACAACTTCCGTCGTAAACTATCCAAAGCATTACAAGCGCTAAAGTGACGAATCAAAGACCGACCCCGCACCGGATTAAACCGGAATTCAAAACTTTCGACTTCATTTTCTGCCGCTAAACCGACATAAACCAAACCCACGGGCTTCGTTTCCGTACCTCCACCAGGTCCCGCAATCCCGGTTATACTCAATCCCCAAGTTGTAGAAAGCTGATTTTTGACCCCTAAAGCCATTTGTTTCGCTACAGTTGCACTTACCGCACCATACTTTTCTAAATCTTCCGCGTTAACTCCTAATATCCCAATTTTCACGGAATTATCATAAGAAATTACACCACCCCAAAAATAATCGGAACTTCCCGAAGTATCGGTTAACATTCCGCCCAAAGTACCCCCAGTACAGGATTCAGCCACAGAAAGCGTTTCCCCAGACTTACGCAATAGCTCCCCAACTACGGAAGCAAGTGTGTCCTCATCCGCACCAAAACAATCTAAACCGGCAATTTCTTTGATTTGCTTTTCAACGGGTGCAATCAAACTTTGGGCTTCAGCTTCCGAACTTGCTTTCGCAGAAACTCGTAATTTCACCTGTCCTTTGCTTGCGTAAGGTGCGACCGTAGGATTCGGTAAATCGAGATAAGCAGATACTTTCTCCGCCAAAGTAGATTCTGGAACGTTCCAAAACCGCAACATTCGGCTATAAATGATTTGTTTACCCCAACCTTGATTTTTCAGGTAGGGAACGGCGGTTTCCTCCCACATCCGGTGCATTTCTGAAGGAACGCCAGGGAAAGTAAAAATCGTCAAATTAGGGCGGGGTTGCCAAACGATCCCCGGTGCCGTACCCGTAGGATTGGGTAAAATCTCCGCACCTTTGGGTATTAAAGCTTGCTTGCGATTACTTGCGCTCATGACTCTATTTAGTATCGCGTACTTCTTAGTAATATCCTCGATGATTTCCGCACGTTCGGTTAAAGGAGAACCGAAAAAATCAGCGATCGCCTCGCAAGTTAAATCATCGGGAGTCGGGCCCAAACCCCCAGTAAAAATTAGTATTTCCGATCTTTTACTAGCAATTTCAATAACTTGTTTAATGCGATCGCCATTGTCTCCAACAACCGTTTGATAAAAATGAGGAATACCCAACCCGGCTAACTGTTGCGCTAAATATTGAGCATTGCTATTGAGAATATCTCCCAGCAACATTTCCGTACCGACACAAATAATTTCTGCACTCATATTTTTTGAAGGGGGAGGGGGATGGGGAGATGGGGAGAGGGGGAGACAAAGAGACGAAGAAAAAATAACTATTTCGCTACTTGCAACTCATTACTCGCTACTCTCTACTCCTCACTCCTAACTTATAAATCCTAATCCAAAATCCAAAATCCTCAAACTCCCAACTATTCACCTTTGACCTTTAACCTTTGACCTTAATTCACATTCCGTGCGATTTGCCGATAACCCAGTTACGACGGAAATAACGAGCTAAGGATGATTCTTCTAGGGATAAAAAAATTGGTCTTCCGTGGGGACAGGTGCGGGGGTTGCGGGTACGTTGCCATCGATCTAATAGTTGCTGCATTTGTGGCAAACTCAAGGTTGTACCGTTGCGAATAGCGCTGCGACAGGCTACGGCGACTTGGGCTGTTTTTAAATCGCCTCCTTTACTCAATTCTAATATTGCTTCGGCACAATCTTCGCGCTGTTGTAAAAGTGCGGGGACTTTGCGAATTGCCCAAAGTTGTTCTCCGAAAGGTTCTATTTCTAAATTAATCCGCTGTAGCTGTTCTATTTGTGCGGGGGATAGTTGATAAAGAATGATTGCTGGTTCGCACTTGACTAGCTGCCAATGTTCGCAAATTTGTTCGTATAATACTCTTTCGTGGGCTATGTGTTGTTCTACCAACCACATTCCCTCCGAATGTTCGGCTACTATATAGGTTTTATTTATTTGAGCAACTGCTTTTAAAGGAAATGTTGTCGAAAGGGGTGAATCGGTTAAGGTTGAAGATTTAAATTGAGATTTATTAGTTTTATTTAAATTGTCATTTTCTTCAAAGTTCTTTTCTTCCAGACTTCTGCGGTTGAAGTTGTAACCGCTTTTTGCTTCTGCGGCTTTGATTAATTTACCAACTCGTGCTACCTGTAGAGATTCCTGAATGGTGGAACAATTTAAGCTGAGTGCTTTGTCAATCGATTGAGCAATTTGTTCTTGCCAATAATCAAGCTGGTTGAGATAAATTTCTGTTTTAGCGGGGTTGCGATTCCAGTTAATCTGGTTTGGGGAAACAAATAAGTGTAGAAAAGAAACCGGATAGCGATCGCGAGGTAATGTTTTATGAAATGCTCCGATAATGGTTTGTTCGAGTTCTGGTGATTTAACCATACGTCCGTTGACTGCTACACGTACCCAATCTGGACGGTGACGATGGCATCTATCGGGTAATCCGATGACTAATGAAAGTGAGGACTCGTCTGGGTTATTTAGTTCAACTTTTAATTCTTGTAAGTCTGATGGATGCACTCGATGGAGGAATTGAGACAGAGTTTCCTTCATGTTCGCGGTCGGATAAATAGCAAACCATTCGCGTTTGTTTTGCCAAACTTGCCAGGTGACGTGGGGATGACACAAAGCGGTTTGTTGAATTACTGCTTGCACCGCTTTCATTTGCTGAGCTATAGAAGGTAAACCCTGACGACGAGCGTTACAATTGCCGAATAAATTAGAAATTACGGCTACCGTACCAGGTGCGATCGCGGCTGCTTCCATTAGTAAAGCTTCTCCGCGATCGTCATATACAATCCGCCAACCGTCAGCTATTTTTCCGGGGTGAGTCGATCCACGGCTGAGAATTTCTAAATCGGCTAGGGTTGTTAAACTGTGCAGCGCTTCACCGCGAAAACCCAAACTATTGATTTTCCACAAATCTCCACAGGAGCGTATTTTACTAGTACTATGAGTGCTGGCGGCTTGCTGCAAGTCGGATAGACTCATTCCACAACCGTTATCTGCCACAGTAACCCGCCACTGTTCGGGGTACAGAGACACTACAATCCTTGTCGCGCCTGCATCCAAGGAATTTTCGATCAATTCCCGCACCACCGAGGCAAAAGAATCAATCACCTCTCCGGCTGTAATCAAATGTACGACTTCTGAAGGTAGAGCTTGGATACTAGATGCCATAACGTACACTGTTGGCGAGGATACAATTTACTCTACCGCAGAACCATCTTCTATAAATATTGTTATTAAACTTTTGTAATGATTTTGTTCATACTTAGAGAAAAAACCGTCAAAATTAATGAAATGAACTACTATAAATTACGCCAACTATGGATTAGTTTGCGCTTGTTTCCTGAATAAATTTATTTGATAATTCACTTTTAACTAAACAATAAAAATTCACTTGCTGCAACGCCCTATTACCTATTACCTATTACCTATTACCTATTAGCAATTGCTGCTTTTTGCCGTTGGGAATGAAGTAAATCGTTTAATAACAGCGCCGGACGTTCGCCATAAGTCCAGGCAAAAGCATGACGGAAAGCGGCATCCTGACAAGCCTGTAGCATTGCAAAATCGATAATGTCGTAGGTTAAAAGATTTTCGTACTCAAATGGTAAACGCACGTTATGTAACCCAGCGTTATCAGTACAAATAGCAATATCTACCCCGGCATCAAAACAGCGCTCAAATACTAACTTTAGCTGTCGGATATCTTCCAAGGTACCCGTCTTAATGTAAGTGGTCGGACACACTTCCAAACATTGCCCCCGTCTGGCTACATCTGGGAGTAAATCTGGATATAGCAGCGGAATTTGGATACCGTGACCAATCCGCATTAGATAAGGTAATAATTCTGCATGACACCCATCCTTAGTTTCATAGAGGTGTCCGGTAGTATTCAAACCGGCAGATAAAGCATATTCGTAAAGCTCGATCCATTCATCCATACGTTCTTTGTAAGCGCTATCTCCACCTGCTACATCTATAGCGCATACGTGCTGTCTATTTTGAGCGGCTAAATCGACAATCGCTTTGTTGACTTCATAGGGAAGCCGCGAATGCATACACAAAATCTGACTGGTGACAATCGGATATTCGGATAACTTACTAGCTTTACCAACAACATCTACAATCTCAGCCATCTTGTCAATTCTTTCTGATTGACTTAAATGTTCTGGTGTTCGTAGGTAAGGAGTATAGCGCAGTTCTAAATATGCCAAATTTTCAAAAATGTATGCACCGCGTACCAAACGATAAATAAAGTAAGGCAAAGTTTCTATAGTTTGGACACTTTCAACTAGAGTGTGTAACTCTAGATACTCTTCCAAGGTATTGCGGGGTTTGGTATAAAACTCTTCAAATTCTTGATAGTCCTCAAAGCGCTGGATAAACTCATCCGAATGACGCTCGAAATATCCCCATAAAATCCGGGGTACAACCGAACCGCCCAGGTGCCGATGCAATTCAGCGTATAATGCCATAACGAGATTTTATTATTGTAAAAATTTTATTAATAGTAACAAATACAAACAGCAAAAAAATATATACTCAATAAATTTTTCGGTAAACTCTATTTAAATTCTTTGGTTACTTTCCCGATCGCATGCAGCAATTCTTTGCCAGTACAGGGTTTAGACATAAATGCCTGCACATTTTGACTTGATTTATCATCTGTAGTTAGATTTAACTCCAAGCCGCTAATAGCAACAATTTTTACTGAAGGGTTGATTTTTTGTAACAATACGATAGTAATTTCACCATCCATTTCAGGCATCATCATATCTAGCAAAACCACATTGATTTCGCTTTGATGTTTAGCGTAAATTTCTATAGCTTCGATACCATTAGATGCTGTAAGTACGCGGTAATTATAAGCTTCTAAAGATGATTTAGTAATTTCGCGAATAGCAGGCTCGTCATCGACTACCAAAATTAATTCACCGCTACCATTAAGATTAGCAGGGCGATCGCAACAAGGAATATCGGTTTCTTGATGGGGTGTAATTGGTAAATAAACTTTAACGATGGTACCTTTATTCAACTCACTATAAACGTTCATAAAACCGCCGTGGTTGTTAACAATACTTAAAGAGGTAGAAAGACCCAACCCCGTACCAAGACCTAGCTCTTTTGTAGTAAAAAACGGTTCAAAAATCCGTTCTTGAACTTCTGGATGTATACCTACTCCCGTATCAGCTACACTGACTACAATGTAAGCGCCGGTTTTAGCATTGATGTTCATTTGGGCATAATGTTCATCGACAAACAGATTTGCGGCGGAAATTTTTAGTTTACCTCCTTGAGGTATGGCATCGCGAGCATTAACAACTAAGTTCATTAATACCTGATGTAATTGGGTCGCATCACCACAAACAAAACCCAATTCTTCGGCAATATTTACGGTTAATTTAATTGATTTAGGAAAGGTTTGTCGAACAATTTGCTCAATTTCTGTAATTAAATGTTTGACTTGAACTAAGGTACGTTTACCTTCAATACCTCTAGCAAAAGATAACAACTGTTTGATTAAACTAGCACCGCGCAGAGCATTATTTTCTAAAGTTTTGAGCAATCGTAAATGGTGCGAATCCTGTAATTTCCTCTCTAATAATTGTACCGACATTAAAATTGGTGCTAATACGTTATTGAGATCGTGAGCAATACCTCCTGCTAAGGTACCGATACTTTCTAAACGCTGGGTTCTTAAAAGTTGAGTTTCTAGCTGTTTCTTTTGAGTTATTTCGGTATTTTCGACAAAAATTGATTTTGGTTTGCCTTGTCGATCTTGCAATAGCGTCCAGCGACTTTCAACAATAATCTCTTTACCATCTTTAGTTAATTGATGTAACTCTCCTTGCCATTTTCCAGTACTAATAACGCTTAACAATGCATCGTCTAGCTGTGGAGAATATCCTTTGTGTAGCAATTGCGATGATTTTTTACTATTAACTTCTGATGCTTGCCAACCATAAATCTGTTCGGCACCTTTATTCCAATATAAAATTCGATTGTCAACATCTTTTACTAATATTGCGTTTGTTACTACGTCTAACAATGCTGCTTGTTCTCGAAGTTTTTGTTCTGATACTTTACGTTGTGTGATATCACGAGTTATTGCTAAATGTAAGAAGCCTTCGTTACTTTCACTTGATAAGGGTACTGAGTAACTTTCCATCCAGCGGCGGGTATTTTTGAATCCAATCATCTCGAATTCTAAAGATTCTTTGTTACCCTGACAAACGCTTTTATGCATTAATTTATAAGCTTTTTGATATTCCGGCAGAACTGTAGAATATACCGATTTACCAATTAGTTTATCGGCGTTTTCTGCTTCCATCATTGCTACTCCGAAGGCATTTATTTCTAAAATATTGCCATTTCGATCAATTAATTTTATACATTCTGGTTCTGCATCTATTATTGCCCGCAAGCGGTTTTCGCTTTGTCGTAAAGCCAATTTTGTATTTTTAAGTCTAATGATGCGACTTTTAACTAGATAATAAAGTTGTGTTACTAATCCTAAATTAACAAATCCAGCAATAAAAAAGGCTGCGATCGCTGTTTTAAAGCTGCTTTGCGATCGATTAATCTGATTTAATAATAATTTTTGCGTTAACTGTATTGAATCAGTTACATTTTTTATCTCATCTGTCAAAATTAATTCTTGAGATAAATCCAATTTTTGATTCTGCTTTGTATATAATTGATTTCTTAATAAATTAAGTTTATTAGTAATATTTTCATCAATTAATAAAATTTTTTGTTGTTGGTAATTATCTTGAGTTAATTTTTTAAGTAATTGGAGGTTAAGATCGATTTTTTCCAGTGCAGTAACATCATATTTTAGATAATCTGTATTTGCCGATATCAAATAACCATAACGCGCTATTTGAGCATCTTTTAATGCTGAAAGTGTTCTTTCTAGCTGGATAATAACTTGATGTGAATGATTTACACTTGCTTGATTGACTTTTAATTTAATAGTATTGCTGCACGAAATCACTGCATTCGCAAATACTACACAGACCGCTAGTAAAAATACTATTTTAATTCTTTTAATGCTAGATGCTTTAATCATGTCTAGAGCAAAGATAATTTTATATTAATTACCGAGTTATTTTAAAAATAATTTTTATCAGGGAATAGGGAATAGGAAAAAGAAGCTTTATTAAAAAAAATTGTATTTTTCCCAAGATTACCGATTGCTCTTTAAGTTGCGAAAATTTAACCTTCAAATTTGAGGAAGTTTATAAAAATCAGAAGCGAATCATAGACCAAAAACTAAGCCCCTAAATTTTATTTATGAGGAATTAATTACGTTCACCTTTCTGTGTTCCCGTTCACCGCAAGGTGTCCCGTAGGGAAGGGTATTACGAATTATACTCACTCTACAGTTGAGGAGCAAAAAATAAGGAATAAATAATTTAATACCTTTACAGTTTTTTGTAAAGTCGTGAATACAACATTTATTTATAATATTTTTTACATTCACTGCATTTCTCAAGCAGCTATATCTGTAATTAAATTCATTATTATCAATTAATTCTCTATAAATCTACGTTTGATATATACATTTTTTATACATTTGTTTGTAAAGCTAGTAAATCAAATTCAAATTAATACTGAGAGATTAAGGTTGAAACTGTTAATTATTTTACTAGAGATTAATTTGGAAAATGTATTAAATGAATCAATTCTGCTCAAATAAAAGGTAAATTATGTCACCGATTTATAACTTATCGAGCATTTTTATAAAATAATGTAGCTTGTAAGTCTTGACATTAGTTACTTGACGTGTAGATAATAATCATTTGTGAAAACTGTATCTTAATAAAAATCTCTTGGCTAACGTCATTGTTATAGGTGCCCAATGGGGCGATGAAGGGAAAGGAAAAATAACAGATTTACTCAGCCGTTCCGCAGATGTTGTCGTGCGTTACCAAGGGGGGGTAAATGCGGGACATACAATTGTGGTAAAAGGTCAAACCTTTAAGCTGCATTTGATTCCAAGCGGTATTTTGTATCCAGAAACCAAATGTATTATTGGTTCTGGAACTGTTATTGACCCGCAAGTTTTGATTGCTGAACTTGATCAGATAGAGAATTTAAATATTTCCACTAACAATCTGTTGATTTCTGAAACGGCACACGTTACGATGCCGTATCATCGATTGATTGATAAAGCTTCTGAGGAGCGGCGGGGTGTTCATAAAATCGGTACTACAGGTAGGGGTATCGGTCCAACCTATGCTGACAAATCCGAGCGTACAGGTATTCGGATGTTAGATTTGATCGACCCGAAAGGATTGCGCGAACAACTAGAATGGACGATTAATTATAAAAACGTCATTCTTGAAAAGCTTTATAATCTACCACCCATCGATGCCTCTGCTGTAATTGAAGACTATTTGGGGTATGCAGAACGCTTAAAGCGTTACGTTGTTGATACTTCCTTAGAAATTTATCAGGCAATTAAGGAACGTCGCAATATTTTGTTTGAGGGAGCGCAGGGTACTCTTTTAGATTTAGATCACGGAACTTATCCTTTTGTGACTTCCTCTAATCCGGTAGCGGGTGGAGCCTGTGTAGGTACGGGTTTGGGCCCGACTGCGATCGACCGAGTAATTGGGGTTGCAAAAGCCTATACTACTCGCGTTGGTGAAGGACCTTTTCCTACCGAACTTTCCGGAGAGATCGGAGAACATTTATGTTCTGTAGGAGCGGAATTTGGCACAACTACCGGACGTAAACGTCGCTGCGGCTGGTTCGATGCGGTTATCGGTCGCTATGCGGTGCGGATTAACGGTATGGATTGCTTAGCGATTACCAAACTCGATGTCCTTGACGGACTTGAAGAAATCAAAGTTTGTGTCGCTTACGAAATTGATGGCGATACCCCGGAGGGGTCTAGCTCCGCTACTCGCACTGAACATTTTCCCACAAACGCCCGAAAATTTGCTCGTTGTCGCCCGATTTACGAAACTATGCCGGGATGGCAACAGTCAACAAGCCATTGTCGCAATTTAGATGAATTACCGACGCAAGCTTTAGACTACCTGAAATTTTTAGCAGAACTAGTGGAAGTGCCGATCGCAATTGTTTCCTTGGGTGCGAGTCGCGACCAAACAATCATTGTTGAAGACCCAATTCACGGACCAAAGCGGGGATTATTACGAGCCGATGGAACTGCTGGTTTAAAGACTGCATAAGGTTGAGGTACAATATTGTCTTTGCTCGTATATTTAGAGGCGCGGTAATAATCTCTAGTAACTCTATAACCCCTAACATTAATTAGATAGAACAAAACTATGGAAATGACGGTCGAATGTCAAAAGCGACCAGAAGGAAGCAAAACCAAGGCTTTGCGTCGTTCTGGAGAAATTCCTGCCAATTTATACGGTCATAAAGGTACGGAATCAATTTCTTTGGTAATTAATGCCAAAACTGTCGAACGCTTGCTCAAAAAAGCTTCGGTGAACAATACCTTAATCGATTTAAAGGTGAACGATATTCCTTGGCAAGGTCAAACCTTACTCAGGGAAGTTCAAGCTCATCCAGCGTCAGGTAAACCTTTCCACCTCAGCTTTTTTGCGGTTGCAGGTCACGGTAAAATGACCGTGGAAGTACCTCTTAACTTTATCGGTACTGCAATTGGTGTCAAAGAAGAAGGCGGGATGTTGGATACGGTAATTAATGAAATGCAGCTAAACTGTCTGCCAGAAAATATTCCCGATGCAATTGAGATTGATGTCACAAACTTGAAAGTCGGAGACAGCCTGCACGTTAATGACATCAAATTACCTGAAGGGGTAACATTAACAGCAGAATCTGAAGAACTTGTTGTTAGCGTTTTACCACCGCAAGTTAGTGCAACTACTGAAGGTGAGGGTGAAGGAGAACAAGCAGCATCTGAAGCTGTGTGAAGTCTACTTTCTTCAATTAAAATACCAGGGGGCGAACTCCTGGTTTTTTTGTGTTTAAAACCGAATTATAGTTGTACGTAAGGTGGATTTTATGAGTAAGTCCGTTTCAGCAACGATTGAGCAGATGATGCAGCCCGGTTTTTATCCCCATGCAGTTCAAGAACCCATACAGTTGATTCAAACTCACTCTTCCTACGTATTGTTAACCGGAGATTATGCTTATAAGTTGAAAAAGCCGGTAAATTTCGGTTTTTTGAATTATTCGACCCTACAAAAGCGACAGCATTTTTGTCAAGAAGAATTACGGTTAAATCGCGTAGCAGCACCTGAAATTTATTTGGAAGTATTGCCAGTTACTCGCAACGGCGATAAGTATCAATTAGGGGGGGCAGGGGAAGCTGTAGAATATACTTTGAAAATGCGTCAGTTTCCGCAAGAGACGCTATTTAGTGAAATGTTTGATCGCGGAGGACTTGAAGAACAACACGTAGCCCAATTAGGGCAAGTAGTCGCTCAATATCATGCCAAAGCTGTAACCAGCAATTATATTAGTTCCTTTGGAGAAGTATCCCAAATACGAGCTGCATTTGACGAAAATTACCAGCAAACCGAAAAATATATTGGTGTAGCTCAGACGCAGCAGCAATTTATCGAAACAAAGAATTATACAGACAAGTTTTTTCGCGATCGCACAGAATTATTTCAAAGTCGCGTCAATCACAATTTTATTCGCGAATGTCACGGCGATTTACACTTAAGAAATATCTGCTTATGGCAAGGTAAAGTGATGCTCTTCGACTGCATCGAATTTAACGAAGCATTTCGTTTTGTTGATGTCATCTACGATGTTGCATTTGCAATGATGGATTTGGAAGCACGAAACGGTAAAGAACTAGGTAATATTTTTCTAAATACCTATATCGAACAAACTGGAGATTATGAAGGTTTGCAGGTATTGTCTTTATACTTGAGCCGTCAGGCTTACGTCAGAGCCAAGGTAACTTCGTTTTTACTTGATGACCCTAACGTACCCCAAACCGCTAAACAACAAGCGACTTCAACCGCTGCCGATTATTATCGTCTTGCTTGGGAATATACTAAACCCCAGACAGGAAAATTAATTTTGATGTCTGGTTTGTCCGGCTCTGGTAAAAGTACTACAGCACGATATTTAGCTCGACATTTGGGAGCAGTTCATCTACGCTCAGATGCAGTACGAAAACATTTAGCGGGAATTGCTTTGTTACAACGTGGTGGGGATGAGTTGTATACCCCCCAAATGAATCACAAAACTTATTCCCGGCTGATGGAATTGGGTATTATGCTGGCTCGTCTGGGCTTTTCTGTAATTTTGGATGCAAAGTACGACAAACAGCAATTACGAGGGGAGGTTATTGAACAAGCAGATAAATATCAAATTCCTTGGCAAATCGTTAACTGTACCGCGCCAGAAAACGTATTACGCCAACGTCTTGTCAAGCGTACTGGAGATGTAGCAGATGCAACCGTTGATTTGCTAATATCACAAATGAAAGCGGCAGAACCGTTTAGCGATCGAGAAAAATCACACCTGAAAATTTTAGATACAACTCAGCCTCAACAGGCACAATTAAAACAACTAATTAGCCAATAGCCGAATCATGGCAAAAAAAAGTCCTGGTAATTTTCTACCTCTCTCGCAAAGCTTTCTCTCTCAACTGATATTTGGAATATTTTTAGCGTTTATATTTTACCTGTCTTCTAATAACGCAGAACTAAGTATTTTCCTAGGGGTATTGGGAGGGTTAGCATTAGGTTTATTTCTGACATCCACAAAAACTAGTTCCCAACCTGAAAACGTCGCATCTTCCGACGGTGTGGATGCTGGACTCAAATACTGGCTGTTTTTCTTACTTAGCTTTAGACTCTTAGGCTATACCTCACAGACGAGTATTTTATTCGGTGGATTAGCTGGTTTGAGTGCAGGCTTTATTTTTGGTTGGTGGGGAAGTAAGGAACCAACTGTAGCTAAGATATCAAATCAAAGGCAACAGACTGAAGGAGACGCAGACGAAGTGGCTTCTTCCACACAGCGAGTTAACTCACAACGGAGTAGAAAATCTACCCGTCGTTACCGTCGTCGTTCTGGAATCAATATTAAGTTTTGGGAAAGGTAATTGAAACTACCAAAGTTAGGAATTATACCAATTCTGGATGAGGCTGCGTTAAAACACCCGCAGCCTAGAAGGCTGGGGCTAATATTACAAAGCCTACCTGCGTAGGCTAAATTCAGCACATCCTTGCAAGGAAATGGTATAATTCATAACTTTAATAAGGGCGTAGCAATGCGGAGTCTCTACAACCTATAACTATAAATAAAAATGTTTTTATATCTTTCTAAACTGATACCTCTTTTCTTTTATCCCCTTGGGTTTGCCTGTATTTGTTGTGTTTTAGCGCTTTTTTTGATTTGGAAACGACCGCGTGTGACAGCATTTTTGATTGCGATCGCGCTGTTTGTATTACTTTTTAGCTCTAATGCTTGGGTTTCTCGCTTTCTAGTCCGTTCTTTGGAATGGCAAAATATTCCCGCTGCGGAATTACCAACAGCAGAAGCAATTGTAGTTTTAGGTGGTGCAACTAAGTCTGTTTACCCACCGCGAACAACTGTAGACTTAAGCGAATCAGGGGATAGAGTCCTTTACGCAGCCCAACTTTATCGTCAGCAAAAAGCTCCCCTAATCATTGTCAGTGGTGGTCGTATCGATTGGCGGGGTGGAGGTGCGCCGGAGTCGGAAGATATGGCAAAATTACTGATATTTATGGGTGTAAAATCTGAAGATATTATACAAGAGCCAGACTCGCTCAACACTTATGAAAACGCCGTAAACGTAAAAAAGATTCTTTTAGATCGCAAGATTGAGGGTATATTGCTAGTGACTTCAGCAATGCATATGCCGCGATCGCTAGCAATTTTTCAACATCAAAAGATCGAAACGATTGCTGCACCTACTGATTTCCTAGTTACAGAGGGTGAGCTTCAAGAACTAGCTAGCACTCCTAAAGGTGCAATTTTAAATTTATTACCCGATAGCAAAAATTTAGATAACTTTACCATCGCCTTAAAAGAGTACATTGGTATGGTTGTATACCGCTTGCGCGGGTGGGTGTAAATTCGATTTTGGATTTTGGATTATGTCCTTCGGACACACTTCGTGAATGGATTTTGGATTGTTAAGTTTATTCACGACCAGTCAATGTATATCTATATTCCAATTCCCAATTCCCCATTCCCCATTCCCAATTCCCAATTACCCATTCCCAATTCCCCATTACCCATTCCCAATTCCCAATTCCCAATTCCCAATTCCCAATTCCCAATTAAAAAATGTCTCAAGAATTACACAGAATAATCCCTTCTGAGTCATCTCAAATAATCGAAGAAACTATTGCTGTTAATCAAACAACTCGCGAATTTCACCGAGAAGTTGAAGTGCGCTCGGAGTTTAAACGTTATTGTGAATGGTATTATTGTACTGCTGAGAATAATCGCCAAGAACTAAAAAAAATGCGCGGCGAACTGAATATATTTCAGTGGTTTCGCCGCCGAAATTGAGTTTAAACTGTTTCTAACTCCGAAGTACGTAAATGGGCTTTAAACTTTTTAGTAAACTTCACCTGGATAGGGAAGTTAGCACTAACAGGTCTTTCCTTCCATTGGGTAACAATAGCCATCACTTCCCCTTCCAAGCCTTTGATGTCAAAAGCTTCACCACGATGATCGGGATGGTGATAAATTACCACAGATTCAGTTACACGGACGCGATCGCCAACTTTCATATCACTATTTACATTTAGCTTTTGGTTTTCCACAACTGTCGTCACAGCTATTCCTCAGTTAATTTTTTTTAATCAAAATATAGACTGCTTGCCACAATAAATTTTGTTTTAGCTTTTAAATATGCCACAGAAGCTATACATATAACTTCCGTACCACCGAGACTGTCATACAAAACCGCGAGCTATCTAGACTTCACCATTAACAGTTGCTACAAGCAAAAACATCAAGGTAAATTAAGAAGCACTAAAAGCCACCTGACATGAAGGCAAGAGGTCTAATCCTTATATCTTCACTCCTTATGTTTACTTTGGTCAACTGGCAAAGGATTTTGGATTTTAGATTATCCTACGGAAAGACGCTTTCGCATCAATGTTTGGATTGAAAGTTCGGAGTTAATCTGAGGGAGCAGGGAGTAGGGAATAGGAGAAACTGATAATTTTGTCTTCCCATCTGCGAACAAAGGTTGCAATTTATCATAAAAATCTGAGAAAATGAAAACAAAATGAAAACTATCCTAAGATAGAATTATTTCCCGTGAAACTTGACTCCACTCCTATCAGCTTGACTGGGACTTCCATATCTCAAAGCCAGCAACCGAAAATCGAAGATACAGAATGTCACCATAAGCCGACTTCCGTGACGTTTCATGAAGCATCTCTACAAGAACCGGATAATTCTACTCAAAAATCCCAGTCTCCACTATTTATATTTGGAAGCACCTTCATTACGATTTTTTTAGCAGAAATCGGAGACAAAACTCAGCTATCAACTTTATTGATGAGTGCGGAATCCCATTCCCCGTGGGTAGTGTTTGTTGGTTCTGGTGCAGCATTGATTACAACAAGCTTTTTGGGTGTAGCTTTGGGTAGTTTGCTATCTAAACATCTTTCTCCAAGAACAATTAATAAAGCCGCAGGAGTCACCCTCTTGTTAATTTCCATTATGTTATTTTTAGACTTAATTCTTGCTTAAAAGTTGATTTTTAATATTTAATTCCTTACTCATAACTCATCATGGACTTACATCTTTTAGCAATAAGTTTTATCACAGTTTTTTTATCCGAATTAGGTGATAAAAGTCAATTAGCTGCGATCGCGCTTTCGGGACGCTCTAAATCTCCTCGTGCAGTCTTTTTCGGTACCGCTTTAGCGCTGCTACTTACTAGTTTATTAGGAGCATTAGCGGGAGGTGCAGCAGCAGAGTTCCTACCTACACGTTTACTCAAAACTATTGCAGCGATTGGATTTGCCATACTTGCAGTACGTTTGCTATTTTTCGATCAAGAGGAATCAGAATCAGTGAGCAGTGAGCAGTAAGCAGTTATTAACCTGCGCTAATTTTAATAAAATTCTCGCAGCGTAACGCACCTTCAAAAACAATACTCAGCCCAATTAATCGGACTGAGTAGAATTTATTGTGTATCAAATATTAACTGTCGATCTAGATTAATAATCAAGTTTGAGCGAAAATTATTTTTAACTTCTATGTAACTTCTAATTTTCCTGTTTGCAATATCCAGTAAAAAGAGTACCAGCAACCGCCAATTTTACTGCTTCAATAAACCAGTAAGCACCATGCAATAAATCCATACTTGCAGGAGTTTGAGAAACTTCAAACCAGTTTAATTGCAGTCCAATAGCAGACATTTGGGGAGTTAAGAAATAAGTATCAGCTAAAGCAATACCTAGCAGTACAGTTGCTAAAATAATGCTGCTTCTTTGCCAGTTAAAGTGATTCTTACTCAAGGCTAAAACGCCAGTTAATACTAATCCCGCACAAAGCAATTCAACCCGATTGAAATTCCAAAATACTGTATAACCGGCTGTTGCAAAACTCGATTGAGTCATCATTCCCGAAACGTAAAGACTAGGCATAATTACCCAATCTAAAATTAAGCTAGCGCTGAGCCAAAAGCCTAAAGTAATGATGATTGCATTTTGCCAAACTGGACGCTTAAATTCTACGCTGGAAGTGGAAATGGTATTCATGGAAAAATAATTGCTTCGTTATATATATTAGTGTGAAACAATAGAAGTTGTTTTGACTACTCATCTCAATTAACCTTTACAAAACAGTCGTAGTTTCACGCAAAATATAGTATTTAACGTACCTTTTTAATAACATTTCTTAATAATTGGATTTGGGTTAAGCGCGTGTAAATAAATCATTATGGTTTTTAGTATTTTACCTGGCGATTTAAATCGCGGCTATACAGGCAAAACCCGCCTGCGCGGGTTAAACAATTCATTTATTAGTCCACGGAGGTGGACTTTGCCTATGTAGTCGCGATTTAAATCGCCGGATGCTTTTAAAATATCTTCTAATAGCTAAAAATCAAACTTTCAAATCTTGAATAATTAACCATGCGCTTCGCAATTATATTAATCACTCTCGCTTGTATCATCGGTATTGATTCGACACTTAAATTGAGTCAAGCAGTACAGTTACGAGATGGGAAAGTATATTTTGTTCAAGTACCGCGTTTAGTGAAAGCGACAACAACCTTTGACGATGTAAACATATGGGGTGCTACATATTACTTTACCGTTCAGGTTCCGTCAGATGCGGGAGAACCTCTGCAAAAGATAACTATTAATCAGCATTCTGGATTAGATAATATAAATTTTGATTTGAAAGACAGCTTTGCTATATCGGGAACTACTAAAAGTGAAAAAGAAAAATTACCGCTTCAGATTACCGAAAAGCGTCGAGAAAAAACAGTATCGCTGACATTTAACCCACCAGTTGAACCAGGTAAAACAATCAACATTGCTTTGAAACCGATACGCAATCCTTCAGTTGAAGGTGTTTATTTATTTGGAGTTACCGCATTTCCTGCGGGTGAAAAATCCCACGGACAGTTTTTAGGATATGGAAGATTGCATTTTTATAGAAATAATAGTTCTTTGTTTTCACCGTTTGGGTGGTGAAACTAATTTTGTATAAAAATCACCCTCACTCTGGAAGAGTGGGGCTATAGAAGCAAAGCCCACCTGCGTGGGCTAACGAAAAGCCCTGCTTTTTTAAGGGGATGGGGAGATGGGGGGATGGGGGGATGGGGAGATGGGGAGATGGGG
>NZ_JAYGHM010000035.1:0-34283 GCF_034931125.1 Rivularia sp. UHCC 0363
CATTCCCCCATCCTCTTTCGGAAAAATGACTAATGACAAACCAGATTGGATCAGATTGCAAAAAGCCTTGACGGTGGAAACGGAACAAGGTTTTATTAACTTAAAGGGTAGACAATACCTCTTCCATGAGTTTCTAACTTTAACTTTTGGCAAATTTCCCGATGGCTTACCTACGGAGGAACGTCGTCGCTGGCAGGAGTTTGCTGGTAAATTTGCAAATTATCCGAATCTGGAAACTGAGGATAGGCAGCATTTGGTGGCGGAAACTCGCCGATATCTCTACAGGTTGCAGCAGCAAGGGGAAGGAAATGATGCCGATAATTATCATCAATCTACTAATTCTCAGCCAAAAGTCCAGATTCCTAAAACTAAAATTGTCGCCGAGGTAAGTCGTCGTCTTGCACCGGAATTAAACCAAAAACTCAGCGATTTACCGCAAATTGGTTTGAAAAGGGCGGGTCAATTACATCGTCTTGGTTTGGATACGGTACGCGATTTACTGTTTTATTTCCCCCGCGACCATATTGATTACGCCAATCAAGTGTGTATTGCGGAGCTACAGGCTGGTGAAACGGTCACTTTAGTGGCAACGGTGAAGCGGTGTAACTGTTTTTGTAGCCCGAAAAATAAGAAATTATCGATTTTAGAAATTCAGTTAAAAGATAACTCAGGCATTTTAAAAATTAGTCGTTTTTACGCAGGCGCTCGTTACAGCAGTCGCGCTTGGCAAGAAAGTATAAAGCGTCGCTATGTTGCCGGTAGTACTGTGGCAGCTTGCGGATTGGTCAAGGAAAGTAAGTATGGTTTAACTCTTGATAATCCAGAGTTGGAAGTTTTGGCAAATCCGGGAGATGCGATTGAATCGCTAACTGTAGGTAGAGTTGTGCCGGTATATTCTTTGACAGAGGGCTTAGTCGCGAGTACGGTGCGACAAGCAGTAGTTGCGGCTCTACCTGCAACCGCACAGTTGAAAGAACCTTTACCCAAGGGTTTACTAAAAAAATATCAGTTAATGGAATTGAAAGACGCGATCGCCAATATTCATTTTCCCCCCGATAGCGATAGTTTGCGATCGGCTCGTCGTCGTTTGGTGTTTGATGAGTTTTTCTACCTGCAACTAGGTTTACTACAACGTCAGCAAAAAGCGCGTCAGGTTCAAACTAGTGCGATTCTTGCTCCTAAAGGTGAGTTATTAAAACAATTCTATGAAATATTACCTTTTAAACTTACGGGAGCGCAGGAACGAGTTATCCAGGATATTCTCGACGATTTGCAAAAATCTACACCGATGAATCGTTTGGTGCAGGGGGATGTCGGTTCGGGTAAAACGATTGTCGCAGTGATTGCGATTATTGCAGCAATTCAATCGGGGTATCAAGCTGCTTTGATGGCTCCCACGGAAGTGTTAGCGGAACAGCATTATCGTAAGTTAGTTAGCTGGTTTAACTTGCTGCATCTACCAGTAGATTTACTTACAGGTTCGACAAAAGTAGCAAAACGGCGACAAATTCACGCGCAGTTAGAAACCGGAGAATTGCCGCTGTTAGTTGGGACTCATGCTTTAATTCAAGACCCCGTAAACTTCCAGCAATTGGGTTTAGTGGTAATTGACGAACAGCATCGGTTTGGGGTGCAGCAACGAGCGCGGTTGCAGCAAAAAGGCGAACAGCCCCATGTATTAACGATGACAGCAACACCCATTCCGCGAACCTTAGCGCTGACAATTCACGGTGACTTAGATGTGAGTCAAATTGATGAGTTACCACCGGGAAGACAGAAGATTAAAACTACAGCTTTGAAAGGAAGCGATCGCAGTCACGCTTACGACTTGATCCGTCGAGAAATCGCTCAAGGAAGACAGGTTTACGTGGTCTTACCTTTGGTAGAAGAATCGGAAAAATTAGATGTTCGTTCCGCAGTGGAGGAGCATAAAAAATTACAGGAAGCTGTATTTCCGGAATTTCAGGTGGGATTGTTACACGGTCGGATGAGTTCTGCGGATAAAGACGCAGCAATTACCAAATTTCGCGATCGCGAAACGCAAATTTTGGTCTCTACTACTGTAGTGGAAGTTGGAGTAGATGTACCGAATGCAACAGTAATGCTGATTGAAAACGCGGAAAGATTTGGTTTGTCACAACTGCATCAATTGCGGGGACGTGTAGGTAGAGGTGCAGCGCAATCTTTTTGTCTTTTAGTCAGTGGTTCTCGGAGTGCTGACGCTCAACAAAGATTAAAAGTATTAGAACAGTCTCAAGACGGGTTTTTTATATCAGAAATGGATATGCGTTTTCGGGGTCCCGGTCAAGTTTTGGGGACTCGACAATCGGGTATTCCAGATTTTACTTTAGCAAGTTTAGTAGAAGACGAAGAAGTATTAGTTTTAGCGCGTCAAGCTGCGGAAAAAGTTATAGAAATAGATGCGAGTTTAGAGCGGTGGACGTTAATGAAAGATGAGTTGAAAACCCGTTATGAAAAGTTAATGGGTGGAACGATTTTGACGTGATTAAGAATAATCACGATCTAGAGACGTTGCAATACGCTCCGTCTCTATCTCCACAATAATTTCACGTCAACTAAATTCAATAGTGTCAACAAACTCCAAAATCATTTCTTTGAGAGCAACGGCTTCTTGCTTCATAAAACTAGGAGTTTTTCCATCTAAAAATGTCCGTTGACTGCTAACTATATAAAGAAATTCGCCGTTAACAAATGTGATTAAGCCTCTGTAAGCATCTAACTTGGTCGCGGTACCGTTATTTCCTGTTTTATAAATTCTTGAACCCCCTGGCATATACAATAATACGAAGTAAGAACCTTCTAAAGTTTTTACCATATATTCGGTATATTCAACTTCAGCTTCTGGCAAATTAGCTACTATTTCTTTGGGAACGTATTTATTTACGAGAGTAGATTTGAAATATTCTTCTTGTCCAATAGCTGCCGTTTCTTCCATCTGTTTGGCAGTTAAGGGATAATAATCTATTCTTAAAAAAGTACCTTCGTCATCAGAAAAACTAACTGCACCTTCTTGACTTTGAACTTTACCACCTTGATGGGGATCTACTGGAATTGGGACTGTAAAATTTTCTGATGGTGATTCGTATTCTTCTATGTTAAAAGCGATATCTACTATTGTTTCATCTTCATCTTCGAGTAGTTCTTCTAATTCTGCTTCCTCAAAAGCCGCAATCACATCTTCGATGATTTCCTGTGCTTCTTCGTCATCGAGTTCTAAGGCTTGCTGCAAACTTTTTAGTAAAGGAGTTTTTGCTTTGGGGATATGCATTTCGTCTTCGTCTATGACTACACTCACCCCAGCCGCAAAAGCATCATCTAAAAATTCATCTTCAAGTTTATTGTTAGCGGCATTAAACAGCGTTCCGACCCCTTGTTGTTCGGCTAGATTGAGAAGTTTATCAAGCATTTCTAATAAATCTTCATCCGAATATTCTTCAAAAATCTCGAATCCCCAAAGTATATCAACCAAAAATTCTATATCTACGTCTTTTAAGGAAGAATTAGCGGCTGTGGTTACAAGCGCAATTGCAGCAACTGCTTCCTCTGGAGTCAGCGATTCTTTTAATATCTTTTCTGACTTAAAGTATTTATCATATTTACCCATAACTGTGACCTCCGTGCATGATTTTTGAGTGTAAATAAAAAGTAGTCGCGGCTGCTGTATTCATAATATTGTGTTTAAAGCGTTAAAAAAAACTTTTTAATTATAAGATTATAATTACCCTCATATAGATAATTAAATTGTTCTATTTAATTCGCATAAGTACTCGTGCAAAATAAATTAAACATTTCGTCTGGGGAGGGAATAGGGTTGGGGGGAATAGGGAAGGTTTATATAACTCACGAGTAATTATATAAATAATTTTGCGTTAGTACTTATTACTACCATAAAATAATTTGTCCTCAAAACTATAAAAATAAGATTTAAAAATTTAAATCCGAGATTTATCCGCTGACGCTGCTACTGGAATGATTTATTGCAAATATTTTGTTAACTTTTGTGGTTATTTTTTGATATAATTCGATCTTGCGTTTTTTATTGCGCTTGTTATAGGTACTTATTTATTATCCCGCGTTTTGCTCATGACTAATCACAAACCTTAAATTAGCCATGAACGATAATTTTTTAGACTTTTAATCTTTTTCAGCTAGCTTCTTCCAAATAGCGATCAATATCTTCTATAACGCGGGTGAGTTCGGCTTCTGTTGTCAAGCGGATAGTAGCATCCCGCACAGTCAGCAGCACCTTTGCAGCAAAAGGACTAGCCCAGATATTAGGATTGCAGAAAATTTCTAGAAATACTTCTCCCGTATAACGATATTCCATTGGAGATTGAGGACTCGGTTTACCCACTCCACCAGCAGTTTTAGCTGCAACCGCTTTAAGTTTCTGCATCAATTCTTCTATAGCTGCTTTTAATTCCCTTGCTGCTGCGGGTGAAAAGCTGAAAGATACGGAGCCTTCAATGAGATTAAGTGTCAAATGATTTGCAGACATAAATTATTTATCAAAACCGAAACGATCTTCTATTTTCCCTCTATATGGGACATGATTATTTGTAATTTGTAATTTATGTCTAGATTCTAGATCGGGAATAGTTATAAAACGAACCTATTTTTTACCGCACTAATGCAAAAAAATATAATTAATTGATGGAAGTAAAAACTTTATATTTTAAAGCTTTTGGGCTATTTTAATTAAAAATAGTTTCAACAAGCTAGTCAAAATTATGCAGCTATAAAGAGATATCTTCCTTAGTGAGTAATAGTTTGATACATTTTACGCTGGTCTTAAGTTATACATTATAAGATAAGACACTAGATATTAAAAATACTCTATACTATGGATAATCGCGCAACGGTAAGAAAGGTTTTAATTGTGACTCTACTGCTTAACTTGTTTGTTATGACATTAAAAGCTGTAGTCGGATATTTGACTGGTTCGTTGAGTTTATTAGCTGATGCTTTGCACAGCGTTACGGATAGCGCAAATAATGTTTTAGGACTAATTACCACTAAATTTTCTTCTCCCTTACCCGACCGAGAACATCCTTACGGACATCAAAAGTTTGAAGCAGTCGGTGCTTTAGGAATTGCTGCGTTTTTAGCTATTGCTTGTTTTGAAATTATTCAAGGTGCAGTTGAACGAATTATTCAAGGGGGGAAACCAGTAACAGTTTCAGCGCCACAACTATGGTTATTGCTGTTAGTATTAGGTATAAATATTTTTGTAGCCTTCTATGAAAGAGGTGTTGGTAAACGAGTTCAAAGCCATATTTTGATCGCGGATGCTCATCATACGATGAGCGATGTTTGGGTAACTATTTCTGTTATGTTCGGTTTGATTGGTGTTTGGCTGGGTTATCAATGGTTAGATATAGTTTTAGCTTTTCCTGTTGCTTTGCTGGTGTTTTTTAGTGGGTGGACTGTAATCAAAGAAAACTTACCTTGGCTGGTGGATGAAATGGCGATCGCACCGGAAACGATTTACAATATTGCAATTACAGTCCCCGGTGTAATCAACTGTCACGATATCGCTTCTCGTGGGGTTGTCGGTCGTCAAGTATTTATTGAGATGCATCTAGTTGTTGAGGCTAAAGATGTCGAAACTGCTCATAATATCACTGAAGAAGTGGAATCTCGTTTGGAAGAAAAGTTTAGTCCAGCAAGAGTTCTGATTCACGTCGAACCTCCTACTTACAAATCAAATCACATTAGTTTTTAAAACTCAATTATTTCCACATTAGTTTTCTCGATTACAATTCCACATTGTATAAGCTATTAAACACTTGTTAATAAATTATGATTATATTTTACAAATTACTATAGTCATAGTAAACTATCAATAGTTATAAGAAGTTAATTATTTTGACTATAGTCTTAATTATGCTAACCAAATAGTCTAAAGGGAGTAGGGAGCAGTGACAACAAGTAATATTAACCAGTATATCAATTCAAAAATCTATTCTCAAGAGTATAATCAGGATTTTAAGCAATAAGAAATATATAGGATTACTCCGGAGAATTTTGCAGAATAAGTGCGTTTTTTTGTCCCTAACCCTAAGCTTTATGAATTATATGGCTAGGTCACACTTGCGCTTACAGAAATTAAAACGTATTCCTATATTTGATGTACCTTTGTACTGAAGAAGTATAACTGTTTTTTTTGAAAAAGTTTATTTAGATTGTGATATTTTTTTTAATTAAATCTTACGCAATCGTTGCGAGTTTCCAATGTTTTGAGATTGCTTCCGATCGTCGCAACGACTGTAATTACCTTACCTGTGGGTAAGTCTTGATATTAAATATATTAAATTTCAAATTAACTGTTTATCGCTTAATTCTGTAGTTATGTTTAATACCTTTGATTTGCAATGATGCAGCAACTAACGGTTTTAATTATCGACAATAACCTTGAAGACTGTCAGAGGTATGAAGATTACCTGCTGCGATCGGACTGTAGCTACACAATTTTGTCGCAATCAACCGGGAAAGCTGCATTAGATTTGTGTCAAAAGTTGCATCCTGACTGTATTTTATTGGAATATCTGCTGCCAGATATGGACGGGCTGGAATTTGTAGCAAGATTAAAACAGCACAAAGTAAGTTCACCCGCAATTATAATTACCGCACATGGTAACGAAAACGTCGCGGTACGGGCAATAAAAAGCGGTTGTCATGATTATTTAGTTAAGGAACAGTTAACAGAAGAACTTTTAACTTCTACTGTTGAATCTGTTTTAGAAAAATCTCAAAAAGTAGCAAAACGGTGGTGTTGTAGTGACGAACGTTTCTACACTTCCGTAGAGAATATGTTAGATAGCTTCGGGATTTTTTCCAGCATTCGGGATGAAGCGGGTAATATTGTAGATTTTCGGATTGATTACATGAATGCTGCGGCTTGTGAATGTAATCAAATGACTACAGAAGAACAGTTAGGTAAAAAGCTATGCGAAATTTTTCCTGGGAATATTACCACGGGTTTATTTGCACAATATTGCCAAGTTGTAGAAACGGGGGAAGCTTTAGTTAAAGAAGCTTTGATTTATAAAGATTTTGGTCAACAACAGTTAACTAAAGTCTTTGATATTCGCGCTACAAAATTAGGAGATGGATTTGTTGCTTGTTGGCGAGATGTGACCGAAAATAAGCTTTCAGAACAACTTTTACGTGAATCTCAACAGTTTGTCAAACGAATTACCGATACTACTCCAGGACTTTTATATGTTTACGATTTAGTAGAACAACGCAATGTCTATGTTAACGATCAAATTGGCGAACTTTTAGGTTATACACCCGCAGAAATTCAAGGGATGGGAAAAGATTTATTTCCTCGAATCATGCATCCCGATGATTTAGCGCGAGTAACTAAACTACAGCAAAGATTTGATTCAGCCGCAGATGGGGAAATTTTAGAAATTGAATATCGTCTGCGACACGCTAATGGTAAATGGCATTGGTTTTATGGGAAAGAAACGGTATTTAATAGAAACTGCGATGCTTCACCCTTACGGGTATCTCCCTATCGGGAGACGCTGCGCGAACGCCAGTCGCTTCAAGTCGGCGAACCCGACGACACTTGCTTCAAGTCGGGGAACCCGTCCAACGCAGTGTCTCCCCAACGCGCTGGCTCACCACGTCAAATTATCGGTACGGTAGTTGACATTACTAATTTCAAACAAATTCAAGAAGAATTACGTTTAAGTAACGAGCGATTTCAACTAGCAACCCGTGCAATTGACTGTGTAATTTACGATTGGGATATTACCTTTAATAGTATTATTAGAACCGAAGGTTTGACTTCTATTTTGGGTTACTCTTTAGAAGAAATAGAACCAACTATTCAATGGTGGATGCAGTTAGTTCATCCAGAAGATAAAAACAATTTGTTCCAATCTTTACAAGCTGTGCTTGCTAATGAAGAATATTATAGTTTCGAGTATCGCGTGCGTCACAAAGCTGGCGACTATCGTTACGTATTAGACCGAGGTTCGGTTGTGCGGAATGCTCATTCCCGTCCAATGCGGGTAGTTGGTTTGATCGCCGATATTTCCGATCGCAAACAAGCTGAAACCGCATTACGTGAGAGTGAAGCAAAGTTTAAACAAATTGTAGAATCAAATATTATCGGTATTTATTTTGGTGACTTCAACGGTAAAATTCATGAAGCAAACGATTCTTTCTTAAAGACATTTGGTTACAGTCGCGAGGAATTAGCAGCCGGTTCGATTTATTGGAATCGGATGACACCAGCAGAATATTTTGAACTTGACGCACAAAGAATTCAAGAATTACAGCAAAATGGAGTTTGTACACCTTTTGAAAAAGAATATTTCCATAAAAACGGAAGTCGCATTCCGATTTTATTAGCAATTGCGACTATAGAAAGTCAGAAAGCAGAAGGTTACAGCGTTTGTTTTGTATTAGATATTCGCGAGCGCAAACAAGCGCAATTAGAATTACGTAAAAGTGAAGAACGCTATCGTTTTTTATCTGAAGCAGTACCTCAAATAGTTTGGAGTTGCAACTCCGAAGGGGAATGGGAGTATATAAGTCAGCGCTGGTTTGAATATACGGGAGAACCGATTCAAGAAGCAAAGAATTTTGGCTGGTTAAAATTTTTGCATCCAGACGATGTAGAGCCTGTTACAAAGATATGGCAACAATCGTTAAGTAGCGGCGACCATTACGAAGCAGAAATGCGCTATCGTCGCAGCGACGGTGTATATCGCTGGTTTTTGGTGCGAGCATTGCCCATGAAAGACGAACAAGGAAAAGTTGTAAAATGGTTTGGCACTAACACCGATATTCACGAACTCAAACAGCTAGAAGATATACGCCGCGAGCTTTTGGAGCGCGAGCAAAATGCCCGCAATCAAGCAGAAGCAGCTAATCGTGCCAAAGACGATTTTGTTGCGATGGTATCCCACGATTTGCGATCGCCATTAAATGCAATTCTCGGTTGGGCAAAATTGCTCCGAACCCGCAACCTCGATGAAGCTGCTACCACTCGTGCTTTAGAAACTATTGAACGCAATGCTAAATCCCAAGCCAAACTTCTCGAAGACTTGTTAGATACATCTCGCATCCTCCAAGGAACGATACAGCTTGATATCACTCAAATTAATCTTGGTGAGACAATAAAAACTGCGGTTGAGAATGCATATCCTGTTGCTAATGTCAAGTCAATTTCTATTGAATCTATTGTTGATGATTCGCGAACATTAATACAAGGAGACACCAATCGCTTGCAGCAGGTTCTAGGAAATTTACTTTCCAACGCTATCAAGTTTACACCAGCGGGTGGGCGGATTGAAGTGAGTTTATCAGTAGAAAGGGAACAGGACAGCGAGAGAGATGAAGCTTTACCAAATTATGCTCTAATTACAGTCAGCGATACAGGAATTGGAATTAACGCTGAGTTTTTACCTTATGTGTTTGAACGCTATCGTCAAGCAGAAGGAACGAGAAGAAAAGGTGGTTTAGGATTAGGATTAGCAATTACCCGTCACATAGTCCAACTCCACGGAGGAACTGTGGAAGTTTCTAGCCGTGGAGAGGGACAGGGGTGTAGTTTTACGATTAAATTGCCAATTTGAGGGAGGGGGACAAGGAGATGGGGAGATGGGGAGATGGGGGAAGATAATTCGTAATTCGTAATTCGTAATTCGTAATTCTTCACTCCTCACTCCTCACTCCTCACTCCTCACTCCTAACTCCTAACTCTTGACTCCTCACTCCTAGCTCCTACTCCCACTCAATAGTTCCAGGGGGCTTGGATGTAATATCAAAGACTACTCTATTTACGCCTTTCACTTCGTTTACAATCCGGTTGGAAATGACTTCGAGTACGTCGTAAGGCACTCGCGCCCAGTCTGCTGTCATTCCATCTTCACTGGTAACTACACGTAATACTACTGGGTAAGCATAGGTTCTTTGGTCGCCCATCACACCGACGCTCCGTACTGGCAGCAATACTGCGAAGGCTTGCCAGTATTTGTTATACAGATTATGACGGTTAATTTCTTGACGCACAACTAAATCGGCATCTCGTAAAATATTTAACCTTTCTGCTGTGACTTCCCCAATAATACGAATTGCTAAACCAGGACCGGGGAAAGGATGACGTTGGACAATTTCTTGTGGTAAACCAACGCAAAGTCCTACCTTACGAACTTCATCTTTAAAGAGTTTCCGTAGTGGTTCTACTAACTTGAAACGTAGGTCTTGAGGTAAACCACCAACGTTGTGATGGCTCTTGATCTTTACTGCTACTCGTTCCCCAGTTTGCGTGTCAACATTGGTATCTGCTGATTCAATTACGTCAGGATACAAAGTTCCTTGCGCTAAATAATCAAAGGGGCCAAGCTTTTTGGATGTTTCTTCAAATGCTTGGATAAATTCACGTCCGATGATCCGTCGCTTTTCCTCTGGGTCGCTGACTCCATGCAAGGCATTTATAAAGTGTTCGCGAGCGTTCACATATTCAACAGGGATGTGAAACTGTTCTGAGAATAATTTGAGCAAGCGTTCCGGCTCTAATTTCCGCATGAAGCCTTGGTCAATGAAAACGCAAGTTAACTGATCTCCAATAGCTTTATGCATCAAAAATGCTAGCGTCGAGGAATCAACTCCTCCGCTCAGAGCTAATAATACTCGCTTGCTACCAACTTTAGCGCGGATTTCCCGAATTGATTCTTCTACAAAAGCATCGGTTGTCCAGGTTGGTTCGCTTTTGCAGATTTGATAAACAAAATTGCGGATTAACGAGAATCCACCGACAGAATGCACTACTTCTGGATGAAACTGCACACCGTAAAGTTTGTTTTCGTGATTAGCGATCGCAGCAGTTGGAGTATTCGCAGTATGTGCTAGTAATTCAAACCCGGAGGGCATTGTGATTACTGAGTCTCCATGACTCATCCACATTGTGGTACCATCTTCAACGTTAGCAAGCAGGTTTGTCGCATTGTCTATATACAAAGCAGCTTTACCATACTCACCGCGATCGGACTTTTTCACTTCTCCGCCGAGTTGCTGCACCATTAGCTGCATACCGTAGCAGACACCCAAAATAGGAATTCCTAAATGCCATATTGCAGGGTCGCAATGGGGAGCTTTCGCATCATAGACAGAACTAGGACCACCTGAAAGAATGATTCCTTTTGGATTAAGTTGACGAAGCTCTTCGGCTGTGGTGCGATAGGAAAGGACTTCGGAATATACCTGAGTTTCGCGGATTCTACGAGCAATTAGTTCGGAATACTGAGAACCAAAGTCGAGAATGGCAATCATTTGACGATTAATTTGTTTTTTTGATTCTACTTTTTGAGCTTGAGGAGCATCTTTAGTTAGTAGACTCACCGCTGTGTTCATAATGGGGAAAGTGGGATAACGATTTACGATAGCTTCCGATGCAGGCTAAATACCACAAAGGCTGGCTGTATCCAGGCGAGATTCTTGAACGATCGCATCAAACGCAATATTGATATATGCGCCTGCTGCACTTCCTATATCTATTAATTCTATTAAGATTAAAAAGTTACCTTAAACTGACTTACGAAAGATATACTTATTTATTTGGATTTCTTATGTTTATTTTTATAAACTTACCACAAGTTAGTCGTTATGCATAAAAGATACTTTGTTTTTTTTGCAAATAATCCAAGTTTTTAACGTTCATTATCCTTGCATTACGTAGCGATGATGGGTTTTTGACCAAAATAAATTGAAAAACAGACGAAAATTAGATAACGAGCGGTCATATGTTGCTTTAAGACATTTGACGTAATAGATCAACCCAGAAGGGGGGTATTATCTCTTCTTTAAACATAAATATAATATATAACTGTAAATTTTAAATTTGTTTAAATAATTATAAATTTTTTACACATTCGCTTCTGCGAGTAAGCTCTGCATTTCCTCTAGAGAAAGTGATTGTTGAATATATTGAGGAGATTCGGGATTGTAAGGACTTTTTAAACGGTCGATACTGATAATACTTGCCTCCTGGGGTATGACGGGAATATCAGGATCGAAAGCAGTCGGACGCATCAAAGAGCTAGAAAACCCTCTGAAAATAGCAACTTCGTCTTGTTCGCCATTTATTTCCAACGTTACAAGCAATACCTCTTGAGGACGTTTAGCCGTGTATTGCTCAAGTCGCTGATTAATTAGGTTGGACATGGGCGAATTTAGGAGTTAGGAGTTAGGAGTGAGAAGTTAGGAGTTAGAAGTTATTAATTACGAATTGGTAATTGCGAATTGCGAATTGCGAATTGGTAATTGTCCCCCCATCCCCCCATCTCTTCTACTGCGGTGCAGCGGAACGTCCTTGTTTGCCGAGCTTGAAAATCACAAAGTAGCTTAGGCACAGAACGTAGAAAACTAAACCAATAATACCTAGAAAGCCTAGGAATCCTGAATCGGTGTTGGTGTGGAAATACTCTTTAAATAATAATGGTGCTTCTAACCAAACCTTGCAGTAGGGAGTCTTGAGAATAGTTTCAGAAAAAGCACAACCTAAGAATGGAATAGTTGCGAGCGCTCCTAAAATACAATAAATGCTTATGGCCCAACGCCAAGAGGTAAAAATAAACTTTAATACTCCCTCAGAACCGTAGTGAATTTCATCGTTCAAGTCAATCCAGAACCATAATGAAATTGGAATTAGGATACGGGCTATTAAAGATGAAATAAAACTGACTCCAAAACCGCCAATCATCAAATAAATAGTAATTACGAGTAAACTTGAGACCCGCCAGTAAATACTCAACAGACGTTGAATTGCTTCTGCTTTTTGAACAAATGCCCAAATTAATAAGACTAAAGGAATAAAGACTGTAAATAAAACCGCTAAACGGTAGTCCATCCAAACGAGCGGGCGAAACCAAACATCATTCATGATCGTTCACTATATACAATTAAAGACTTTAACCAAGAAAGCCAATATTTAAAAGTAAAGTATCTAAATATTTTTAGAAATTTAGAATAAATTTATCCGACGATAATGCTTGATTAAATAATTAAAACCCGCTAGGGTAGCGGGTTACAAGCCTGATTCCATTAACTAGGAATTTGCCTTTGAGACTAAATTCCTCCCAGCTTGAGGGAGGAAATAGCGTGCTTGCGTTCCTCATGCTTATAGATGCTGCATAAAATTGCGATCGCTAGTCTAAGAAAAACTATTATCTAAGGCATGAGGATTAATCTGATCGCTGGCGCACAAAAAGAAGACAACTTAATTTTTAGTCGTCGTAAACTCTACACTCATCAGCGCTAGGGTTTTCATCACAGTACTTCTCTAAAGAATTTTTGGGCTTAGACTGACGCTGATGAGAAGCTTCTGCTTGTAATTCTTCTACCGCATCCCAGGCAGCAGCGCACTCTGCGGAGTTGCTTCCTGAAGTATCGCAAACAGTACGAGCTTCTTGAAGTTCTTCTTGAATTTTATCTTTGATATCGCTCATGGGTTTTATTGTGTTATTTGTTCTTAATACAAGTATAGAAAAAGTTTGGCAAACACAGTTTAACGGTATTAACCATTGTACCTACCTTGGTGCGCCAGCAAACGCGATGTAGTCCAACGGCACTATCAAAATACACCAAATATCAAGGCATGTAGAGCCTTTAACTTAAACTTTTAATATTTTTACAAAATTTTCACAGCTACTCTAAAAATACAGTCACCGGGACAGTCAACTATTGTAAGATGCAGTTAAGGTTCCTGGGCTTAGCATATTTAAAGATAAATAGAAAGATAAATAAAAATAAAAAGTATGATTCCTCTAAACATAAAAATATAAAAACTTTTAAACTCATGGTAGATAAAATGCAGTGGATAAACGTCTTGTCAACCCGTCCTTCTTTGGAAGCAGCAATTTCTGAAGTTGTAGAAGAAGCTGTGGGAAAGTTATCGACAAAAGCAAACTTAGCAATTGTGTTCATCTCGTCTGCTTTTACAAGTGAGTATTCCCGACTTTTACCTTTGCTCGCACAGCAACTAAAAGTACCCGTACTAATTGGCTGTAGTGGTGACGGTATTGTTGGTACGAATGGTTGGGGACAAGCTCAAGAATTGGAAGCTCAAGCGTCTTTATCGCTGACTTTAGCTTATTTACCATCCGTAAATATTCATCCGTTCCATGTTATTGCCCAAGATTTGCCCGATTTAGATAGTTCACCCAATGCTTGGATCGATTTAATCGGCTTGCCACCTTCCCCTACTCCCCAATTTATTTTGCTTTCCAGCAATTTCGCAAGCGGTATCAATGATTTATTAAAAGGTTTGGACTTTGCTTATCCCGGTTCTGTAACTGTAGGAGGACAAGCAAGCGGTGGTGGAACGGGAAACAATATTGCCCTATTTTGCAACAACAAACTTTATCATCAGGGTACTGTAGGAGTAGCTTTAGCTGGCAATATTCAGTTAGATACAATTGTCGCTCAAGGTTGTCGTCCAATCGGCATTCCCTACCAAATTAACAAGTGCGATCGCAATATAATTTTAGAAATTGACGAGCAGGTGCCATTAGTTTTGTTGCGCGATTTGATTGCTAATTTAAGTGAATCAGAAAAAATCCTCGCTCAAAATTCTTTGTTCGTAGGTGTAGCTATGGACGAATTTAAACAAGATTTACAGCCAGGAGACTTTTTAATTCGCAACATTTTGGGAGTAGACCCCACAACTGGGGCGATCGCCGTTGGCGATCACCTCCGTGCCGGACAGCGAATACAATTCCACCTCCGTGACGCTGAAACTTCCGCCCAAGATTTAGAATTTTTACTCAAAAAATATCGAGAACAACACTCATCCGAACCATCACCTGTAGGTGCTTTAATGTTTTCCTGTCTGGGAAGAGGTCAAGGACTCTATAGAAAGCCGAATTTTGATTCCACGTTATTTCGACGCTATATCAAAGATATACCTGTAGGAGGCTTCTTCTGCGGTGGTGAAATTGGTCCGGTTGGTGGCAGTACTTTTCTCCACGGTTACACCTCGGTTTTTGCTATCTGTAGGCAAAATGGGAATAGGTAATTGGGAATAGGGAATTGGGAATTGGGAATAGGGAATTGGGAATAGGGAATAGGGAATAGGGAATAGGGAATAGGGAATTGGTAATTGGGAATTGGTAATTGGGAATAGGGAATAGGGAATAGGGAATTGGGAATTGGGAATAGGTAATTGGTAATTGGGAATTGGGAATAGGTAATAGGGAATAGGGAATAGGGAATTGTCCCCCCATTTATCGATTCTTAGAGCAACAAAGTCGCATGGTTATCAATAAAGCTAAAATCTCCGTCGGGAGTAATTGCGCCGTATTTCTCGAAGTGATGGCGTACTTTTTCGGGAAGTTCGGGATATTCAAATAATGCATCTCCAGCAGCAATATTCGCCCAGAAGTCTCGTAATGTGGGAGCTAGTTCTTCAGCTTTTTCTGGAGTCAGGTTTAGCGGAGGTAAAGTTAGTAGTTTGACTATAAACTGAGAACTGCGATCGCTCATCCATTGCCGCGAACTTTGCTGTAAGTTGGGAAAATTAGTTACTGATTCTACTTTGCGGGATGATATCTGTAACTTAATCCTTCCGTGTTTATCCTGAGAATATTCTAGTAAACGATAGGGATGGGGATAACTGACTAAAGAGCCTGTGGTAATATCGTATACATTATTATTGTAAGCTATATCTTGAATATGTAGGTGTCCGGTAAAAACTAACTGAACGTTGTAGCGTCGGAGAATTTGTAATAGTTCCGGTGCATTATTTAACATATAGCGGTTTGCCATCGGGTGACGGGCTTGATTGGGTAAATGCTCGACTACGTTATGATGAACCATTACCAAAATCAATTCATCGTTAGCTGCTGATAAAATCTTTTCTAACCAGGACAATTGTGTATCATCTAAACGTCCGATCTGCTTACCTTCGTCATCAAAGTTATTAGAATTAAGAGCAATTAATCTTACATTCGGCAATAATTCACAAGTATAGTAAAGCTGTTCTGTATTCTCGTAACCAAATTTACGATAAAACTGCGGGAAATCCTTAAAAGCAATTGATTGCTCATTAGCATTGAGAACCGGAACATCATGATTACCTGGTATTACATAAGTCGGAAAAGGCAGTTTTGCCAAACGTTCTTGTAACCAAGTATGATTTTCTGGTTCACCGTGTTGAGTTAAATCTCCCGGTAGTAAAAGAAAATCTAAATCTAATTGTGTCAAATGTTCCAATACACTATCAAAAGCCGGGATACTAACTTCCACCAGATGAAAGCGACTCGGATGATCCCAGATAGTATGGGGAAGTGCAACGTGTAAATCGCTAGCGATCGCAAAACGAAAATTTAGACTCATTGAAGTAAATAAAATCTTATATAGGGTGTAAAAAAGCGCTTTTTAAATAGAGTATAACGCGGAAAAAGTTAGGAGTTAAGAGTTAAGAGTTAAGAGTTAAGAATTATAAATATTGATTATTGATTATTGAAAAGGAGAAAACTATTGAATCGCGTTCGAGTTCGTCAACACGTAAATCCATTAGGAATAAGATATCAAACACCGATCAATCCAATTGATTGGGAAAGAATTTATTTAGATATGAATCAACCTTTACTTTTAGATATTGGTTGTGCTAGGGGTCAATTTTTAATCGAAATGGCTCAACTAGAACCTAATTGTAATTTTCTGGGTTTAGAAATCCGCGAACCTCTAGTAGAAACAGCCAACAAAACACGTTCGGAGTTGGGATTAACAAATCTACACTATATATTTTGTAATGCAAATAACTCGTTAAAGCCGCTTTTATCTTCCTTGCCAAAAGGAATCTTACAGCAAGTGACAATCCAATTTCCCGACCCTTGGTTTAAGAATCGTCACGGTAAACGACGGGTTGTACAACCGCAATTAGTTGCAGAATTAGCAGAGTATCTCGCACCAGGGGGAACGGTATTTTTACAATCAGACGTTAAATTTGTAGCAATAGAGATGTGCGATCGCTTTGACGAAAATCCTGCTTTTCACAGACAAAGCAAACAATGGTTAGCAGAAAATCCCTTAAGAGTTGCAACGGAAAGGGAATTATTTACCTTAGAAAACAGCGAACCAGTTTATCGTACCGTATTTACAAAAATTTAATCATCATACATAGGACTTACGCATTGACAGAAAATACAAAATATGGATGTGGGAAAAATACATCCATTGTAGGGGTTTAGCAATGCTAAACCCCTACTTCGTCCCAAACATTCGATCGCCAGCATCACCTAAACCGGGAATTATATAACCATTTTCATCCAGCTTTTCGTCGATTGCTGCGGTGAAAATTTGTACATCTGGATGAGATTCACAAAAGTGTTTGATCCCTTCTGGTGCAGCAAGTAAACAAACAAATTTTATCGATTGCGGATTAGTTGATTTCAAACGCTCTACTGCTGCTACTGCTGTATTTCCAGTCGCTAACATTGGGTCAACGACCAATACATCTCGCTTTTCGATATCATTAGGAACTCGGAAATAATATTCTATAGGAATTAAGGTTTTTGGGTCGCGATAAAGTCCAATATGTCCGACTCGTGAAGATGGCATTAATTCGAGCATTCCATCTAAAATGCCTTGTCCCGCTCGTTGGATCGAAATAATGACTAATTTTTTCTCTGGTGCGAGAACTGGAGCGTACATTTGTGCGATCGGTGTTTGAATTAATTCGGATTTCAGCGGTAAATCTCGCGTAACTTCATACGCTAGTAATAAACTGACTTCTTTTAAAAGAGCGCGAAATTTTGCCGTGCTGGTTTCGGTTTTTCTGATAAGTGTTAATTTGTGTTGAATTAATGGATGTTTAATTAGCGTTACTTGTTGCATGAAATAAGTTATTAGGTATGAAAGATGAATTGTGAATTAATATTTTTTATATTTATTTGGTAATTTGAGGCTGAGCCTTGAAAACTGCATTCCTTCGGAGACAAGGAACGAAGAAAGCACGACTACGCGCATCCTGGTAGAGTTTTAGCATGGTTTTTAGGGATGGGGGTAGGTGTGATGTAAGGGATGTTTGTTGAAATATTTTGCGCCATCTTAACAGATTCGGAGACGTACTAGTGCGGAGATCTCTACAAAAATTATTCATAATGTATTTAATAGTGCCTGTTTGAATGCTTTTACGGTTTTAAAATAATTTTCTGGTTCTTCTACTAAAGCTAAATCAAAAGCTTATCAGATGCTCTACCAAGAATACAGCTAGTGCGGGAATCGAAAATTTACTGTCTTCCGGATAATTTACCTTCGGTGATGGAAGAGTTACTTTAGCTGACATAAGATATTTGGATGATTATAAATTGTAGGGTGTGTGACGGTTTTCGTAAATTTGAATAAAAACAATTAATAATTGATTTACCGTCACGCACCATCAGCGTATTGTAATAACATATAAAATAATGACATCTTAATTAATTTTCTATGAAAATAACACTTAATTTACCACCAGATATGGAGTTGTATTTGATTAGGAAAGCAGAAGAAAAAGGTATATCAGTTGAAGATTATATTTTGGAAATTTTAACGGAGTATATTTCAGAAAAGATAAATTCTTAATTTGTAAGTAAACCGATTGGTGCGTGACGGTAAAGCCAGTTGATTTCGTTGCACTTGATAATTTATCGTAACCGTCACACACCCTACAAATATTAACTAATAAATAATTCTGGAGAAACATGAAAAAAATCTCCTAAAGCTTTAGTTTGCGTTTCAGTAATTGCGCGTTTACCGTCGATAATTTCCGAGACAATCTCTTTTGAACCGAAAATTTCTACTAGTTCAGATTGTTTAATTTCTCGTGCTTCCATCAAATGTTGAAGAATTATGTGAGGTGAGGATTTACCCATTGGATAATTTTGATTTTCATATTCTTCTATTAATCTGACCAAAATTTGTAACAAAGCTGTTTCTTCTTGGGAACGATTTTTACAACCGATTAACCGTTCAGCATTAGCGAGCATAACTTCATATTCTGCTTCTGATGTAATGACTTGTGGTTGATATTCTGCTAAAAGTTTTCCGTAGGTATTTCTATCAAAAGCTAAAGACATTTTTCTGACCTATTATTTATAAATATAAAATTTTAATTTTCGAGAAAATTATATTATTAGTCTGAGTCAAACAAGTTAGTCAACTTTCAAAAATAAGGATTCTTTTTCCACTTATCTTTATCATACTCGGCATGAGTTAGAAAGTATTTGTAGTAGATTGTCTGGGTTTCATAATCGATGTCTACAATTAGACGGTATGTATTACCTTTAATATTGAAAACTGTAAAATTTCCTACTGCATCAGCAGACGGATAAATTTGTCGAACATCGTCTAAATGCCGCCATGATGCAGAATTTACAACACGATACCAAGCCTCAACTTGCTCAGTTGCATCTGGATACTTAGCAGTATCAGCACGTAAATTGCGAATGCTGATTAAATGCATAAAATATTTTTGGGGAATATTTGATTGATTCGCAAAATATTAAAAATTGTCTTTTATAAGTAGATTTTCATTTTGAAAGCAGTTTGTCAAGACCAAGTTTGTATACCTGAATTTTTTAATCCATAATCTGGCTTTGTGACGAATAAAACCATAAAATCTTAAAAAAATCGACCTACTACCGGCGAAGGGAAAGAGAAAAGGGCTAATTAGGAATCCACCTTTGAGGAAGCAAGCTACGACGCAACGTACACAACCCGCAGCCCGATATAACAACCAGCTTTGTCGGTGGTAGCAGAGCGGCAGTCTTCAGGAATGCTGTACCACGAACCACCGCGCAGCACTTTATAAAAATAATTATCATTAACCCAAGCGCTACCATCTCTTGGCGCTCCCTCATAGTTCTCATGGCAATCATCAAGACACCATTCCCAAACGTTGCCATGCATATCGTATAATCCAAAGGGATTAGGAGGGAAACTTCCTATATTTGTAGTTTGCTTGCGATATATACCCTGTGGTGCAGCATCGTATGTATTATTACCGTTATAATTCACTAATTCAGTTGTAATAGTTTCCCCAAAGTGAAACGGGGTAATTGTACCAGCACGACAAGCGTATTCCCATTCAGCTTCACTCGGTAATCGATATTCTTTTCCTGTTAGTTTGGATAATTTGGTACAAAATTCAACTGCATCATCCCAACTAACTCTTTCCACAGGTCGCTTTTTACCTTTAAAGTAAGAAGGATTTCTCTCCATGATTACTTGATACTGTTCTTGGGTAACTTGGTATTTACCTATGAAAAAAGACTGGATACTTACTTTATGTTGGGGACGTTCAAAATCAAAACTCCCCTCTTCATCCTCTGGCGCACCCATAATAAAATTGCCACCAGGAATTGCTACCATTTCTAGGGTTACACCGTTACCTAAGTCTTGTATAAAAACTTCTGCTTTCCCACGATAGTAGACAATTTCAAGTTTCTCGTTTATCTTGGCGTACTCAAATTCAAATTTTTGAGTGTGGATTTGTTTGGGTGTATTGTTTTGCTCAACCGGACAAGGATTTAGATATGCTAAAAATTCTAATGAAGGAATTGGAAGAACTGATAGTAAGGTTTTTGGTTTGAATTGAGGAGTTTTTGGACTTTCATTTTGATTGAAAGATTTTACCTGATTTGGCATCACCAATTCCAACCATTCCCGCACCGTTTGCGTTCTTTCATGCGGTTCCAACCCCATCCCTTTGATAATCCCATCATTCACCTTGTCGCTAATCCCAGGATTTCGCTGGTTTGGTGACGGTAAAGGAATACCAGTTATACGAAATCTTGAAGGTAAAGGGGCTTCCCCAGTCAATAAAGTATATAAAGTCGCAGCTAAAGCATAAACATCTGTATAAGCGCCAAATTTTCCCCGTCTTTCATACTGCTCAATCGGTGCATAACCTTCTGTCATCGAATTTGTCATGCTTCCGGTTTTATTTAAGTCAAATTCCCGCGCTAACCCAAAGTCAATTAATACGGCTTCTTGCTGACTTTGACGCAAAACAATATTATTCGGCTTCACATCCCGATGCAGCATTCCTTGCTGATGGATGTATTCTAGAGCCGTTCCAACTTGGTTAATATATTTGAGCGCTTCAACTTCCGATAATTTACCGCGTTGGTTAATATATACAGCTAAATCTTGACCTGAAATATATTCCATTACCATTCCCCAAAGTCCATTTTCATTAATCACTTCATGAACTTTGACGATGTGAGGATGGCTGCACTGTACTAAACGAAAAGCTTCTTGAACGAACTTTACCTGCTGTTGTTCAAAATCTCCTTTGCTTTGATGAATCGGATTAAGAGTTTTAATCGCAACAATATTATTTGTGTTTTTTTCTATAGCGCTGTAGGTAATGCCAAAGCCACCACCACCTAAGACTTTTTGAATCGTGAAGTTACCGTTTTGCAGTTGTTGGTTAGATGTCCAGAGTTGCATTTTCCGTCAGAGGGTGGTTTTAAGGAATTTGAGGTTAGTCCATTATATTCACTCCAGGAAGATGTTTGTTTTTGCGGAAAATTTAAAGTTTACCTGGAATTTTCTGCCGCAACTAAATGCCCTCACTCTAGAAGAGTGGGGCTATCCTAACAAAGCCCACCTGCGTGGGCTAAATTGTTGACATTACAAACCTTGGTGGGAGAAAATCTCTGGAACATTTGCTGAGAATCAAGCTTATGATGAAGCAATGCAGTTAGGACGCGAATATCGTTCATAATACGTCCTAATTTATCTTTGAATTACGAATTATTCTTCAAGTTCTTTAATCCGCTTTAATGTGTCTTGATAGTAGCTTTCTTTGTCTTGTTGCTTATATAAATCGGCGGCGTTACGAAAATCTTTGGTAGCTCCTTGCTTATCTCCTAAAGTTCGTAGGTTGGGTTAGACGCACGAAGAAGTCTCATTTTTACGAAAAATTAGATTTGCGTCGTAACCCAACATAAAGCTTGTAGGTTTGGTTATACGTGTGACAAACAAGTTATTAAGCTAAATATTGCTCAGCTTGCAGTTTCAATCTATCCCCCTCTAATATTGCTTGGTCTATGTAGTCTTTAACATCTATTAATGGTTGTCTAATTGTAATTTTTTCTGATTGAATTGCTCTCCTTGTACTTTGTCTTACTTGACCAGCTAATTTACGCTTTTTATATTTTTTATAGCTAAATATTTTTCCTTGCGTAACCGGAAAAATACGAATTTTGAAAACATTCAACTAGCGCAACGATCTTTAGTAGATGTTAGCGGTAAAGGTGCTGGATCTATGAATCTACAGGGAAATCAACTTAATATCAAAGATGGTTCTGTTGTCATGGTGCAGAATCGCGGTATTCAAGCAGCAGGTGATATTAACGTTAGAGCTAAATCTGTTGAATTAAACGGTGCGATCGCCGATACTCAGATTCGCAGCAGTTTGGTGAACGAGACAGTAGCCGGGAATACTGGGTATATAAATATAAAAACCGATCGCTTGAGTGTTTTAGATGGTGCTTCGGTATTTACTCGAACTTTTGGTTTAGGAAGCGTTGGTTCGATTGATATTAATGCGACTGAATCGGTAGATATTATGGGAGTTTCGGCAGTTAATCCCGGTCAATTTAGTGCTGTTGGCTCGGCTACTTTGTCTCCAGGGAATTCCGGAAACGTTAAGTTGTCAACTAAGAATTTATCCGTACTCGATAGTGGCATAATTGCAACCACAACTTTTTTCAACACAACAAGTAGCTGAATGCAGCGGAACTAATTCGTAACAATACTTAAATTTAAAGTTTGTGTTAGTAGTGTAAAAAATTAGGGAATCATAAGTCCAGAAAAATTACAAATTACAACATGAAAGGGATTGCATTTGTATCTGGATTGATTAGTAGTTTACTAACTTCGGGTATTTTTTTACCAGCTTATTCTCAGGTAACATCCGACGGTACTACTAATACAACTGTTAACCCAAACGGTAATAATTTCGATATTCTTAATGGTATTCAAAAAGGAAATAATTTATTTCATAGTTTCAAAGAATTTTCTATTCCTACTGGTAGTTCTGCCACTTTCAATAATTCTACTGATGTCGTAAATATTATTAATCGGGTAACTGGTGGAAATATTTCTAATATTGATGGGTTGATAAAAGCTAACGGTAGCGCAAATTTATTTTTGATTAATCCGGCAGGAATCGTATTTGGTGAAAATGCCCGATTGGATATTGGCGGTTCGTTTTTGGGGAGTACAGCAGAAAGCTTGTTGTTTCAAGATGGGTTTGAATTTAGTGCTGTTGATCCTACAGATGCGCCGTTGTTAACTGTAAGTGTACCTCTGGGTTTGCAAATGGGACAAAATCCGGGAGATATTAAAGTTGAAGGGAATGGTCATAACGTCACATTAGCAGGTTTATCACTTTTGCAACGAGGAGTTGATAGCACAGGATTACAGGTTACATCGGGAAATAATATTACTTTAGTCGGTGGTAACATATCTCTTGATGGTGGATTATTGGTTGCTGATTCGGGCAATATTGAATTAGCAGCTCTAAGCAATGGAGAATGGAAAATAGGGCAAAATAATTCAGCTTCAGAATTAAAACCTACAGCTTCAACAAAACTAGGTAATATTAATTTACTATCTTCAGCCCTTATAGATGTAAGTGGAATTAATGCAGGTTCTGCCTATTTACGGGGTAAACAAATTGAACTACAAAATGGTTCTGCCGTCATTAGTCAGAATTTGGGAGAACAAATCGGTGGTGATATTAATGTACAAGCTAGCGAACAACTAAAAATTATTGGTTCTACAGTCAACTTACCCACTCTACTGGGCACTCAGACTCTAGGTACCCGAAAAGCAGGAGATATTAACGTTAATTCTCCAAGCGTATTATTCAATGCAGGAGGTGCTATTCAATCTCAGACTTTTAGTTCTGCTCAAAGTGGCAATATTAACGTACAAGCACCTGAATTATTGGAAATCACTGGTTTAAATACTTTAATACCTAGCAATAGAACTGGTATCGCCAATGCAGCTTTTAGTTCTGGGGATACTGGTAATATAAATGTCTCCACCGGACGTTTAATTGTTCGAGATGGTTCGACGGCTGGCAGTCTTGTTACCCTCGGTACTGGTAATACCGGAGAAGTAGTGGTTAACGCTTCAGAGTCAATAGAATTGAGTGGTTCCTCACCAGTTACCATTAGCGATATTACTGCTGTTTCCTTCGGAGAAGGAAATGGTGGAAACGTAATAATAAATACACCCAAATTGACAATTAGTAATGGAGCAGGCTTAGGATCTGGTACTTTTGCCTCTGGTAATGCAGGTAACGTGATTGTAAATGCTTTTGATGTAATTGAGATTATAGGAGATGGAGATTCAGAAATAACCTCCGAGGCGCAAAATGCAATTAATTCTGCTGCTGTGTCTACAAAGGGAAGCGCTTTTCAAGCACTACTAGGGCTTCCAGATGAGGCAACTGGAGATGGTGGAAATGTAACAATCAATACCCCTCGCTTAAACATGAAAGATAACGCTCGTATTTCTGTAGGAAGTGATAGCACTGGAAAAGCAGGAAGTATTTTAATTAATGTCGATACTCTTTCTTTAGATAACGGAACAGAAATTGTTGCCTCTACAGCGTCTGGAAATGGAGGCAACATCGATCTAAATTTACAAGAAATTCTATTAATGCGCCGTGGTAGCTTGATTAATACAGAAGCAAAAGGCGCAGGTAATGGTGGTAATATCACTATTAATTCCCCCGTTATTGCCGGTTTTGAAAACAGCGACATTATCGCCAATGCAGTTGAAGGAAATGGCGGTAACATCAACATCACAACCCAAGGCATATTTGGGTTAGAATTTCGCGACTCACTCACCGAAGAAAGTGATATTACCGCAAGTTCTCAATTTGGTGTTAATGGTACAGTTGATATTAATAATTTTGGTATAGATCCTAGTTCTGGTTTAGTAGAATTATCCACAGAATTAACAGATTCATCACAACAAGTCGCTACAGGTTGTTCTAGTAACAAAGGCAGCAGTTTTGTAGCTACCGGACGAGGTGGAATACCGCAAAACCCCACAGAACAAGTTGATGAAAATCTCACTTGGTCAGATGTTCGCGATTTATCGGCTTATCGTCAAAGGAATAATAATATTCAAGCGATACAAATATCAAATAAATCAACGATTATAGAAGCTACTGGTTTTATCCGTAATGAAAATGGAGAAATTGAATTTATTGCGGCTCAAAATACACCTTTTTCAACACAACAAGTAGCTGAGTGCAGCGGAACTAATTCGTAATAATACTTAAATTTAAAGTTTGTGTTAGTAGCAGTAAGAATAAGGGAACTATAACTTCAGCAAATAAAAAAATTTTCGTTAAAAATTCAAATATAGCGATTTTCAGTTGGGTGAAGTAAAAATTAAGACCTCACCCCCTTCCCCTCTTTTTAACAAGGAGAGGGGTGCCGTAGGCGGGGTGAGGTTCATTTGTTAACAGTTACTAATTAAAACAATTAAGATGATCTACCGTTTTCAAAAACGTCGTTGGCTGTATATTAGTCTGTGCTTCTTAAGTTTATGTTTGGTACTATTACCTTTGTTTTGGAACCTCAATCCTGCTAAGGCTTATGAAGAAGTTTCTGCAAAGGTTGCTGTTAAGCAAACTGAGGATGCAAATTTATTAGAACAAGGAAGAACACTTTATCATCAAGGACGTTTTACCGAAGCTGCGAATATTTGGCAAACAGCAGCGAAACAATATCAAATCCAAGGGGATACTTTAAATCAAGCTTTATCTTATAGTTATCTTTCTCTAGTTCAACAGCAGCTTAATCAATTAAGTAATTCGCAACAATCAGTTGACAAGGCTTTAGAGTTATTAAAATCTGCTAAATCTGCTCCCGATGCGATTATTTGGGCGCAGGTATGGAATACTCAAGCTGGTTTGCAACTGTATACGGGTAAGGGAGAAGTAGCGCTAGAAAGTTGGCAGCAAGCACAGAAATATTACGAACAAGCGGGGGATAAGGAAGGAAGTCTGGGTAGTCAAATTAATCAGACTCAGGCTTTGCAAAGTATGGGGTTTTATCGTCGTTCCAAAAAGCAGTTGGAAGCGATCGCTCAAAAGTTGCAAAATCTGCCAGATTCGGAAATTAAGGTGAGTGGTTTGCGGAGTCTTGGTGCAACTTTGCAGTCAATGGGAATATCTCAAGAAAGTGAGAATATTCTGGTGCAAGGTTTGAAAACTGCTCAAAAAATCCAGGCAAATGACCAGATAAGCAGTATTTTACAGATTTTGGGTAAAACTGCTGTTGATTTAGAAAATCCCGATGCAGCATTAACCTATTTTGAACAAGCAGAAAATGCAGCGAATAATCCTCAAGAGAAGTTACAAGCGAGTTTGAAGCGGTTTAAATTATTTGTTGATTACGATGTTAAAGATTATGCAACTCCTTTAATTACTCAACTTTACGAGCAACTCCAAGCATCACCTCCAAATCGGACATCTCTCTACAGCCGAATTAATTTTATTGCTAGTTTAACTAAGTTGGAGAATGCTACTCAATTTGTATCCCTAAACGATTTGGGTCAGATGCTGGCTAAAACTGTTACAGAAGCTCGACAAATTGAAGATCGGCTTGCAGAAGCTTACGCTCTTAAACAATGGGGTGAATTTTATCGCTACACGGGACAGTTTGTCGAAGCAGAAAATTTAACTAAGCAGTCTTTGAATATTGCTCGTCAACTGCAAGCAGAAGACATTATTGCTCAAGCTGCTTGGGAATTGGGACGGTTGCATAAACAGCAGAATAAAAATCAGCAAGCGATCGCTAACTATACTGAAGCGGTTAACTCTCTCAAAGCAATTCGTACAGATTTAGTAGCAGTGAATTCAGATGTACAGTTTTCCTTCCGCGAGAGCGTGGAACCTGTATACCGAGAGTTGGTTGGATTATTACTTGAAGGAAAACCCGCTCAAGCTAATCTTGTCCAAGCCAGAGATTTAATTGAATCCTTACAAGTTGCCGAATTAGATAACTTTTTACGGGAAGCTTGTTTGGATAAAGCCCAGCAAATTGATCAAATCGATACCACTGCAACAGTAGTTTATCCGATTATTCTGCAAGACCGTTTAGCGGTGATTTACTCGAAAGCCGGACAGCCATTATCTTACAGCGTCACCAACAAATCGAGTGAGGAAGTTGAACAAACATTAAGGCAATTACTCGCTAGTTTAAATCCAGTATCGAGCCTCCAAGAGCGCGATCGCCTTTCTCAACAGGTTTACAGTTGGTTAATAACTCCGTTGGAAGCTCAAGCAATCAAAGATACTCAAACTTTGGTATTCGTTTTAGATGGCATCCTGCGGAATATACCGATGTCGGCACTTTATGACGGGCAGCAATATTTAATTGAAAAGTATGCTGTCACCCTTTCACCGGGATTGCAGTTGATGCAGGGAACATCTTTAAAATCGAACAATATTAAAGCAGTAGTTGCAGGTATTAGCGAAGCTCGTTCTGGCTTTAGTCCGCTTCCGGGGGTGAAGTCTGAAGTCAAAGAAATTTCTGAAAAAGTAAATTCCACCTCTACTTTACTCAATGAGAAATTAACAGAAGCTAGTCTCGCAACTAAAATCAAAAATGGTTCTGCGAATGTAGTTCACTTAGCTACTCACGGACAATTTAGTTCTCGCTTGGATGATACCTTTCTCCTGACTTGGGACGGTCAAATTAATATTAAAGAGCTTTCGGAACTATTGCGAAATCGACAAAGCAGTCAATCTCAAAATATTGATTTATTAGTATTGAGTGCTTGCGATACTGCTGCTGGAGACAATCGGGCTGTTTTGGGATTAGCAGGGCTAGCAATTAAATCCGGAGCGCGTTCCACAATCGCTTCTTTGTGGCCTGTTAAAGACCAAGCAACAGTAGCTTTGATGAATAGCTTTTACGAAAACTTGTTAAAGCCAGGAACCACGAAAGCCCAAGCTCTCAGACAAGCTCAGGTAGAGTTAATGAAAAATACCGATTTTCGTCAGCCATTTTTCTGGTCTGCATTTGTTTTAGTCGGTAATTGGCAGTAGGAACCTAGTACTTCACCACATTAATTCTGCGGGGTTAACGTAGTGCGAGCGTCTCGCTCGCTGATTGCTTTTAGCTCGCTGGTTGTAACGAGCGAGCTAGAAGCTTGCGCTTCCCTGCGGGAACACCTTGCGGTGAACGCGCACACTACCCTTCGGGCAAACTTCGTTAACGTGAGTCTGCGCTTACGCACACGCACTACGAATGTTTTACCTGTCCTCAACAACTGGTTCCCAGTCTGAGACTGGGAATCCATTACGTGAGGCTCTGCCTCGATTTTATCAAGAGACAGAGCCTCTTGAGATATGTTCCCAGGCAGAGCCTGGGAACAAGAAATAAAGCTCCGCCTTTAGATATAGATATCTTATTTAACTTTAAAGTAAGTAATTTCCTCAATCCATATAACAAGCAATATTTTTAAAATAGAAATAGATTTTTTTCAAGGTTGAGAAGAAAAACATTTTGATACAAGCTTTTCCAACAAATTTTTTTGTTTCAATTTAATCGATAGATATCAAAAAAGTATTTTTGAGCGACATCATTTTTTTTAATCAGGAGTAACAAATGAAACAAATATTAACGGCTAGTACTTTAAGCTTGATGTTGATTGCTAGCGGAGGATGGATGTCATCACAAATGGTTAGTGCTGTCACTTTTAGTCCTCCACCAAATAGCGGTACTCCAAGTAAAGCAACGGGTGGAGCTTCGAGGGGTAGCTTGTTTGCTCCGAAATCGGGTGAATCTGCACCGAAAAGATCGACTGGTGGAGCTTCGAGGGGTAGTTTGTTCGCTCCTAAATCGAGTGAATCTGCACCGAAAAGATCGACTGGTGGAGCTTCGAGGGGTAGTTTATTTGCTCCGAAATCTGGTGAATCAACTCCGAAAAGAACGAGCGGTGGAGCTTCGAGGGGAGACTTGTTTGCTCCTAAATCAAGCCAACCCGCACCGCAAAAAACTGATGGTGGTGCATCTCGTGAAGGTCGTCGCTATCTAAATTTCCCCGAATCTAACGTAGAGCAACCGGCGGCTATTTTGGCACTTTTACCTCAAACTTATTTTGGAACAACAGTTTCTCAACGTGCGGAAATTTTGGTTTATCTACCTGATTCGGAAGCTAGAGAAGGTGTTTTTAGTCTTAAAGATGCTCAAGGAAATACTTTACATCAAATGACTGTACCAGTATCTGGTCAAGGGGGAGTTATTTCGATCAAAGTTCCTACCGATTTACAGCTAGAGAAAAACTATCAATGGTTTCTAGCATTAAAAATCGATGGAGAACTCAGCCCTAGAACACCTTATGTTGATGGTTGGATTAAACGCATTCAGCCGTCGGCAGAAATCACAATGGCAATGCAGCAAAAAGATTTGCTCAAACTTGCTACAGCTTTAGGTAAGAACGGGGTTTGGTATGACTGTGTGGCAACTTTAGCTAAATTACGAGCTAATCAACCGAAGGATGCAAATTTAGATAAACAATGGTCGGAATTGCTCGAATCTGTAGGACTTCAGCAGATTGAAAAAGCTCCGTTAGTCGCTCTTAATTAATTTTAGATTTTAGATTTTAGATTTTGGATTGTAATTATAATTAGGACGGTTTTAAAGATGAAATCGTCTCTCAATCTTTAATCTAGAATTTTTAAAGTAGGGTACGTTATGAAGACCGCTAACGCACCATTTATAAGACGATATTTCAAGTTCCAAACATTCTCCAAGCACTTGGTGCGTTAGAACAAAGTTCGTAACGCACCCTACAATATCTATAATATCTAATTTTAGATTTTTATATATTTAATCTAAAGTCCAAAATCTAAAATCTAAAATATTTTATGTGGTGCAAATTAAAGTCTTTTTTTCGACGAAATCGCAACGTTTTTATTATTACTCCTACAGTAACTGTTGCTGTTGTTATTGCTCAAGGTATAGGATTATTTAATTTACCGGAATGGCAAACGCGAGATTGGTTTTTTCGCTTACGCTCTCAATCGGAAAATAAGCAGAATCTAGCTTCAAAAATTGCGATCGTGACGGTTGATGAAAAAGATATTCAATCTGTGGGGAAATGGCCAATTCCGGATGCTGCACTTGCTGATTTACTCGAAAAAATTAAATTACAAAAACCACGAGCTATAGGTTTAGATTTATACCGAGACTTACCAGAAGGAAAGGGACACGAGCAGCTTGTAAAGGTTTTTCAAACTACTCCTAATTTGTTCGGAGTCGAGAAAATTACGGGGGAAAGAGTTAAGCCACCACCGGAGTTGAAACACAAAGGACAGGTAGGTTTAGCTGACTTGGTTTTAGATGGCGATCGCCAGGTGCGACGGGCTTTATTAACTGCTGTGGATAAGGAGGACAAAGGTACTCTCAAAGCTGGTTTGGCAACTGTTGTAGCTTTAAAATATCTGGAAGCAGAAGGGATTTCTTTAGAATCTGTTGATGCGGAACGGCAAAAGTTTCAGTTGGGTAAACAAATTCATTTACCCTTGACAGTTGGGGAAGCTGGTTATACTAGCGGTGATTTAGGCGGATATCAAATTTTACTCAATTGGTATGGTGCTGAAACAGCATTTATTACGGTAGCAATGCGCGATATCTTGGCAGGTAAAATACGTAAGGACTTATTGCGCGATCGCATGGTGTTTATCGGTTCGACTGCTGAGAGTACAAATGATTTTTTTGGTACTCCTTTTAGCTCTTCTTGGTTGACTGCGGGAAATCCGACTCCGGGGGTTGCAATTCATGCGAATATTGCTTTGCAGTTGGTACAAGGAGCTAAAACGGGAAAGGCTAATCTAAAGGGTTTTTCAGCAATACATTTTCCGATTTGGATAACTTTTTGGGCTGCTGTTGGTGCTGTTGGTAGCTGGTGTTTAGCAAGTAGTCACAAAAGAAAGCGGCTTCCGGGGGGTAATATTTTATGGACAACTGTAGGAATTACTTTTGGGTTGATTAGTGGTAGCTATTGGATATTTTTAAAAGGTTTATTAATTCCTATTACTCCAGCTTTGACGGCTTTTATTAGCAGTGTAGTTGCTACAACTAATGCTTACAAACAACAGAAACTTGAGGAAAGCAATCGTCAATTAGAAATTGCGAATAATCGACTATTAAATTATTCCAAAACTTTAGAAATCAAAGTTGAAGAACGAACCCACGAATTACTTGAAGCCAAACTTTTAGCTGATAGCGCGAATCAAGCCAAAAGCGAGTTTCTCGCGAATATGAGTCACGAATTACGCACACCACTTAACGGCATTCTTGGTTACGCTCAGGTATTGCAAATGAGTTCAAATATTACGGGTAAAAGTTTAGATGGTGTGAACATTATTTATCAGTGCGGTTCGCATTTATTAATGTTACTTAACGATATCTTAGACCTTTCTAAAATTGAAGCCCGTAAATTAGAATTGTTTCCCAGTGCTGTTCATTTAGAGGCTTTTTTACATGGAGTGACAGAAATTTGTCAGATTCGAGCCGAACAAAAAGGTATTCCATTTAATGTTATTTTAGATAAAAATTTACCTATTGCTGTAGAAGTTGATGAAAAACGCTTGCGGCAAGTATTGATTAATTTGATGGGTAATGCAATTAAATTCACCGATCAAGGTGGAGTTACTTTTAAAGTTAATCTGCTTGAACAAAAGAATATAGATAAAGATACAACTTGTACAATTCGCTTCAGTATAGAAGATACAGGTGTAGGAATGTCATCGGAGCAATTAGAAAAGATTTTTAAACCTTTTGAACAAGTCGGTGATGCTGGTAAACGTCCCGATGGTACAGGTTTAGGATTAACAATTAGTCAAAGAATTACAGCATTGATGGGAAGTCAAATTGAAGTAGAAAGTCGTTTGGGTGAAGGAAGTATTTTCTCTTTAAATTTGATAATGCCAATTAATGAGCAATATGCAGCAGAAATAGCTTCAATTCGACGAAAAATCATTGGAATTAAAGACAAGACACCGCAAATTCTGATTGTTGATGACGATAAAAATCATCTCGATATATTAAGCAATATCTTACAATCAATTAGCTTTCGGACTTTACAAGCCAAAGATGGTTTAGAAGGGTTAAAGTTAGCGGTAGATAATCATCCCGATCTAATTTTACTTGATTTAGCAATGCCAAATATGGATGGTTTTGAACTGATGATCAAACTTCAAGCCAATCCTCAAACTTCTTCTATCCCGATTGTTGTTTCTAGCGCTAGCGTTTTTGATGCAGATAGACAACGTAGCTTAGAAGCGGGAGCAAAAACATTTTTACCTAAGCCTTTAGAAGCAGAAGAATTAATCGAAACGTTAGGAATTTTATTAGATTTAAGATGGATTTACGATGGTGATGTCACCCCAAGCGAATCTGCTCTCAATCAAAATCAATCTATTTCAACAGCTAAGATAATTCCTCCATCAGAAGAAATAGTCCAGCAACTTTATCATTTAGCAATGATGGGTGATATTCCAGCAATTGAGGGAATACTAGAAAAGATCGCAGCGCAAGATCGACAATTACTCGGTTTCGCTAACGAACTCAGTAAACTTACTACTAACTTTCAGAGTGCAAAAATTCGGAAATTTCTCAAACAATTTGTAACTAAGGAGTCAACTCGAAAATGAATAATACGACAGATATTTTCTCTAAACCAATGCATATTCTTTTAGTTGATGATAATCCTACTAATCTTAAAGTACTGTTTGAGTCTATTGGGGGATACGGTTGGAAAGCGTTAATGGCAACTGATGGAGAATCGGCTATTGAACAAGCGGAATATGCTCAACCCGATTTGATTCTTTTAGATATAATGATGCCGGGTATTGATGGTTTTGAAACCTGTCGTAAGTTAAAAGCTAATCCGATTACAGCAAATATTCCGGTAATTTTTATGACTGCTCTTTCCGAAGCTACAGATAAAGTCAAAGGTTTAGAAATAGGAGCAGTTGACTATATTACCAAACCCTTCCAACAAGAAGAAGTTATTGCTCGCTTAAAACTACATTTAAAACTTTCCTTACTTACCCGCAATCTGGAACAAGAAGTACAGCAACGCACCGCACAATTAAGCCAATCTATAGAGCAGTTACAGCAAACCCAATTACAATTAGTTCAAAGCGAAAAAATGTCCACATTAGGACAACTTGTTGCCGGGATTGGACATGAAATTAATAATCCTATTGGTTTTATTGGCGGAAATTGCAATCATATTGAGGGATACGTCAACGATCTTCTTGGTTTAGTCAAGCTTCAACAGGAAAAGTTAGCGGATTCTGACGATCATGAAATCGCAGAACTCATTGAAGAAATTGACTTGGAGTATTTGATTGAAGATTTACCAAAACTGATGAAATCAATGCGTCAAGGAATCGCTCGTTTAACAGACATTAGTTTGTCTTTAAGAACTTTTGCTCGCGGTGATATTGCATCTAAAGTAGAGTATCAAATTCACGAAGGAATTAACAGTACTTTAATGTTACTCAAACATCGACTTAAAGATATAGGAGAAAGACCGAAAATCGAGGTTATTAAAAACTATAGCGAGCTACCGCTAATTAATTGCTATCCCGGACAATTAAATCAGGTATTTATGAATATTATTGCTAACGCTATTGATGCATTTGACGATTTATATCAAAAAGCTGATGAAAAAATAATTGCTTGCGGAAATACGATCGCGATCGCAACTTCCATAAATCCGGAGCAAAACACTGTCTCAATCTCCATTGAAGATAGTGCTTTAGGAATGCCTCCTGAAGTCCAATCTCGGATTTTTGAGCAATCTTTTACCACTAAAGCTGTAGGTAAAGGAACTGGTTTGGGATTAGCCATTAGCTATCAAATTATTGTGGATAAACACGACGGAAAAATCGAATGCTTATCAACCCAAGGTAAAGGAACTAAATTTATAATTACACTGCCAATTTAACTGCTATATTTTTATCTACAGTAACTGGATATATTTAATATTTTAATCGATTGAAAAATGTAGAGACTCTCTGTATTGCTATGTCTCTCGAAGTTCATGTCTATTGCATTAATTCTGATGAGTAATAAATTCGTAGTGCGAGGCTGCGCGAATCTGCGTTTACGCACACGCTCGTTACAACTAGCGAGCTAAAAGCAACTAGCGAGCGAGACGTTTAAAAGTAACTAGCGAGCGAGACGTTTAAAAGT